>CAKUNY010000102.1 GCA_934668605.1 uncultured Oscillospiraceae bacterium
CCGTTGGTCAAAAGGTTAAGACACCGCCCTTTCACGGCGGTAATATGGGTTCGATTCCCGTACGGGTCACCAAAAAAAGAAACCATCCTTTCGGATGGTTTCTTTTTTTGGTTATTCGTATAAAGAACCAAGCCCATCGGTTCGATCGCTCGACAATTTCATGCGCAAGCATGACAGCGGTATCTCATACCGCCGGTTTTGACCTGCGTTCAAAACAATTGCCGCGATGGCACAGAGGCGGCAAAGCCGCCGGAGTAATCCCGCACCGTCCTGCCGCTGCTTCATACTATTCCGGTCACAACGCGCGCAACATGAAAGGGGCTTTCCTCCATGTGCGCCCCTTTCATGCCGCCGCCCGTTTTATTTTGCAACATTCCAGACGATCGTCGCCAGCAGCTTCGTGATTTTCTCCATGTCCTCAACCGGGACATACTCGAATCGCCCGTGGAAATTCTCGCCGCCCGCGCAGAGATTCGGGCACGGAAGCCCTTCAAACGAGAGCCTTGCGCCGTCCGTTCCGCCGCGAATCGGCTGCACCTTCGGGGCAATGCCGAGCTCCAGCATAGCGCTTTTCGCCTGCTCAACGAGGAACATGCACGGCTCGATTTTTTCCTTCATGTTAAAGTAGCTGTCGCGAATCGTAAGCGTCACCGTACCAGTTCCATAGCGCCGGTCAATCTCCTCCGCCGCTTTTTCCAGAACACCCTTCCGCGCTTCAAACTTCTCCCGGTCATGGTCCCGGATGATGTAAGAGAGCTTCGCACGCTCCACCGAGCCCTGCATGTCAGCCAGATGGAAAAAGCCCTCGTACCCATCGGTAAAATACGGCGTTTCGAGCGCCGGCAGCAGCGAGGCAAACTCCATCGCAACCAAACTCGCGTTAACCATCTTGCCGCAGGCCGAGCCCGGGTGGATGGAAAGGCCGGCGATCTCGACGATCGCGGTGGCCGCGTTGAAGTTTTCATACTCGAGCTCTCCGATCGCGCCGCCGTCCACGGTATAGGCATAGTCCGCGCCAAATCCCGCGACGTCAAAATGATCTGCACCCTCGCCGATCTCCTCATCCGGAGTAAAGGCGATTTTGACCGTGCCGTGCGGGCGGTTGGAATTCAGAAGCAGCTCCGCCGCCGAAAGAATTTCCGCCACGCCCGCCTTATCGTCCGCACCCAGAAGCGTCGTTCCGTCGGTCACGATCAGGCGCTTTCCGGTGTGGTTCAAAAGCGATTCATACTCGCGCGGAGAAAGAACGATCCCCTGCTCCTCGTTTAAGACGATGTCTCCGCCCTCGTAGGTTTCCGTGATCCTCGCGTGGCTAGGGCCTCCCGGCGCGTCCGGCGAGGTGTCCATGTGGGCGATCAGACCGTAGACCGGCAGACTTTTTTCGCAGTTGGCCGGGATCGTACCGTAGACATAGCCGAATTCATCCATATGCGCGTCCTTGATGCCGAGTTTTTGCATCTGGCGCACAAGCTCCGCGCCCAGCACCTTCTGGTTGGGGGTCGACGGATGCTGATGCGTTTCCTCGCTGGAAGTCGTGTCGAAGCTCACAAGCTTTAAAAATCGTTCAATGACCGTCATACAAACGCTCCTTTTTCATGTTCTCTCTCCCCTATTTTACGGCCAGACAGCAGAAAAATCAAGAAAAACCCGGCGCCGCTCGCTTCCATTGCAGACAAACAAAAAAACAAGCCGCCATCAATTATGTGATTGACGAGACCGCCGCACAGAGCCGGAACATAAAAATAGCGTGCGGATACCGTATCCGCACGCTTTACTGGCATATTTTTTAATCTCCCGGGAGGTACGGACAGAGAACGGCTCCGAAAACGAGCGCCAAAAAAGTCAAGCACGCCGATTTGCTCTGTTTGCAGGAAAACACTTGACTTTTGCCCGAAATCCGGTATCGTATGAAGAAAGAACAGCAAAAGGAGCAGATCATGACGGATCCATACGGCAGAACGATCACCTATCTGTGACCGAGCGGTGCAATCTGCGCTGCCGGTACTGTATGCCGGAGGAAGGTGTCTTTAAAAAATCGCACAATGATATGCTGACGGAAGAAGAGATGATACAGGCTGTCAAAGCCGCAGCTTCCCTCGGCATACAAAAGCTTCGCATCACGGGCGGAGAGCCCCTGGTGAAGAAGAATATCATCTCCATCTGCAAAAACTGCGCCGCCGTCCCCGGTATCCGCGAGGTCTGCATCACGACGAACGGCATTCTGCTCCCGCAGTACGCAGAAGCTCTGAAAGCCGCCGGGGTCAGGCGCGTGAATCTGAGTCTCGATACGCTGAACGCCGAAAAATACGCCCGCATCACGCGCTGGGGCAGCCTCGAAGGCGCAATGGCAGGGCTCCACGCGGCGCTGAACGCAGGCTTCGAGAAGGTCAAGCTCAACGCCGTTCTGATTGGCGGCTTCAACGACGATGATATACCGGCGTTGGCAGACTTAACGCGGCAATATCCCGTCGATGTGCGCTTTATCGAGCTCATGCCGATGCAGGAGAGCGACGAGTTTGGACAATCGGCATTTCTGCCGGTGAAAACCGTACTGGAAAAGCTCCCGGAAGCGGAGCCCGTTTCGCCCGACGGCGGCGTGGCAAGGCTCTATCGTCTGCCCGGCGCAATCGGAAACATCGGACTTATCAGTCCGGTCAGCGACCACTTCTGTGCGTCCTGCAACCGTTTGCGGCTGACCGCCGACGGAAAGGTCAAGCCGTGTCTTCACTCCGGCGACGAGTTTTCCGTCAAGGGACTGGACTTTGATGCGATGTGCGCTGTTTTTCGGCAGGCGATTCTGGCCAAGCCCGCGCACCACGCCGCGCTCACCGCGCAGCACCGAAGCGAGGCAGGCCGGAACATGAATCAGATTGGAGGATAAGTATGCCGGATTTTACGCATTTTAACGAACATGGTCGGGCAAAGATGGTAGACGTGGGCGAAAAGCCCATCTCCAATCGAACGGCCATCGCCGCGGGACGGGTGCTTGTGAACGAAGAAACGTTCGCGTTAATCAGAAGCGGCGGCATGAAAAAGGGCGATGTTCTGACCGTCGCGCAGATCGCGGGCGTGATGGGCGCCAAGCGCACGCCGGACATTATCCCGATGTGCCACCCGATTCTGCTCAGCGGCATCAACTTAAAGCTTTGGCTGGACGAAACGCGGTGCAGTGTGGAAATCGAAGCGAGCGTCTCGTGTGATGGAAGAACAGGCGTCGAAATGGAAGCGCTGACCGCCGTCTCGACCGCCGCGCTCACGGTCTATGACATGTGCAAGGCCGTGCAGAAGGATATGTGCATCACGGATATCCGTCTGCTCCAGAAAACAGGCGGCGTCCACGGAGATTTTACGCGGGAGGAAGTAACATGAAGTCCAAAAAAGAAAGTCCTTCTATGGACGCGTGGCTGAAAGAAGCAAAGCAGGACGCGAGCGCGAATAAAATCGGTATGTACCTCGTCCACAACGGCATTGTCCGCGAATCTGCCAAAGCAAAAGTCCGCCTGGGCGCTGAGAACACGAAGCCCGTCACGGGTCTGGTCTTCTCCTACGATCAGGCGAAGGTCGACGCGGCGATTGCCGAAACCTACAAAATGGACGGCATTTACTATCTGCGCGTCTGGCTCAACGAAGGGCAACTCACCGTTGGCGACGATATCATGTACGTGCTCGTCGGCGGCGATATCCGCCCGCACGTTGTGGACGCGCTGCAAGCCCTGGTCGGTAAGATCAAATCCGAGTGCGTCGTCGAGACGGAGCTTTACGACTGAGCTTCGGACGGAAGTTCGAAGGTTCCGGTCTTTTGTACGCGCAGCCCCG
Source organism: uncultured Oscillospiraceae bacterium (assembly GCA_934668605.1). Lineage (GTDB taxonomy): Bacteria > Bacillota > Clostridia > Oscillospirales > Oscillospiraceae > CAG-170. Next base: position 3,817 of record CAKUNY010000102.1, read on the forward strand.
GTGAAGCGGCCGCGCCAGTCGCATTCTATCGGCATATAAAAGCAGGACGTAAACTCACGCACGAGTTTACGTCCTGCTTTTTTGCCCGTACCGACTGTACCCCCATGACACATTGTGTACCTATGGGGTGAAACAGTCGAGATGACTGGCTTTTTCGCCATCTCATCTATAGCGTTCGGCAATCATGTACCATGTGAACACTATGGGTCAGCCGTCAAATTTAGAACACACCCCCGCAATCCAGCGAAGCGATTACGGGGGTAAACGAAGAAAGACCTTTGCTGTCGAGGCGGGCGCGCTTGCGCGGCTGCCTGACATCCAAAGGTCATTTCTGAGTGGTGCCGGTGGCCGGACTCGAACCGGCACGCCATCGCTGGCGGTGGATTTTGAGTCCACTACGTCTACCAATTCCATCACACCGGCGTTACCGGGCTATTATACTATACCTCAAGGCAAAATTCAAGCCCGAATTGCAAAATTCAAACCTCCTGCCCCTGCATGCGCTCGTTGAGATGCTTACAAAGAAGCGCGAGGGACGCCGCCATATTCTCGTTCTGCACCAGAATGCCGTCCGGCACGTTCAGATGCTTGGGCGCGAAGTTCCAGATGGCGAGAATGCCGTTCTCGATCAAAAGGTCGCACACGCCCTGCGCATACTCGGCCGGAACCGTGATGATGCCGATCTTGATCTTATACCGCTGGCAGACCTCTCTGAGGCGGGAAAGCTGCATGATGGGCTTCCCGCCGTTGGTCGTGCCGATGAGCGTATCGTTCGCGTCGAAAGCGGCGACGATGTTGAGCCCGTATTCCGCAAATCCGCCGTAGCCGAGAAGCGCCCGGCCCAGCTTGCCGGCTCCAATGAGCACGGCGTCATTGCTGTTGCCATAGCCGAGGAAGTTTTCAATATCCGCGATCAGATGCTCGCGGTTATAGCCGATTTTCGGACGGCCGCCGTCGGAAACCAGCGCCAGATCCTTGCGCACCTGCACCTCTCCCATATGCAGACCCGCGGCCAGCGCCGTTGCCGAAATATTTGCCGAAGTGTCCTCCGGGAGCGCCTTTAAATAGGACAGATACGTCGGAAGACGCTTGAGCGTCGCTCTCGAAATTTCTTTTTCCATATGCTGTGTGTCACTCCTGTTGTGCATGCCATTTCACCCGTTTCATATCGATAAAACATATCGATAAAAGAATCGCTATTATCATAGCACAACTTATTTTCCGTGGCAACCGGAAATATTGACCAGATTATCCGCACAGCTGCCGTGAGATTTCCCGGCGCAAACGCAGCATGATCCGCTTTTCCAGCCGCGAAATGTACGACTGCGAGATGCCCATCAGCTCGGCCACCTCCTTCTGCGTCTTTTCCGGCCTTCCGCCGAGGCCGAATCGCATCTGCACGATCTGCATTTCCCGCTCGGAAAGCCGGGACAGCGCCTGCCGCAAAAGCTCGTGGTCGACATCGTCCTCGATTGGCCGCATGACTGTATCCGAATCCGTCCCCAGAACGTCCGAGAGCAGCAGCTCGTTGCCGTCCCAGTCGGTGTTGATCGGCTCGTCGAGCGAAACCTCCGCCTTCTGCCCCGAAATTTTGCGGATGTACATTAAGATCTCGTTTTCGATGCAGCGCGAGGCGTAGGTCGCAAGCTTGATGTTCCGGTCGACACGGAAGGTCGATACCGCCTTGATAAGCCCGATCGTCCCAATGGAAATGAGATCCTCCATACCGATGCCCGTGTTTTCAAAGCGCCTGGCCAGATACACAACAAGCCGGAGGTTCCGCTCAATGAGCGTCTGCTTGGCCGTCTCGCTTCCCATCGAGAGCTCCTTTAAAAGCGCCTGCTCCTGCGCCGGAGCAAGCGGCTGGGGCAGAACGTCGCTGCCTCCGATATACAAAATCTTATCCGGCTGCAAAACGCCGAGCATTTGTAATAGCTTTCGAAGTTCCAATTTCATGCCGCTCCTCCTGTCAAAGCTTCATAGTCGCCGCCGCTCGATACCGCCGTCGGGGAAAACGCGGCAAGCGCGGGCAAAAAATTTCCATCCTTCCCTCTGCGCTCGCAGCGCACGGCAAGCAATAACCCCTGCGTAACGCCCACCGCGCGATACGGGATCAGCCGCGGCCGAAGTCCGGGGTCTTCCCGCATGAGCCTTCGCATAAGCTCTGCCGGACACAAAAAGTCCTGCTCCCGCAGCTGAAATTCCGGCAGAAGCCTTGCCGCCGCCTTCCAGTCGAGCACGAGAACCGGCTCGTTCGTCATGGGGTCTTTGAGCGTGTTTCCGGTGTCAACGAGCGCGCGCAGCGTCAGCGTATTTTCCCCCAGCCGCAGCTCCAGCGTTTCAAACGCGCGCGCGGTGTGCTGCAGGCTCCCTGCAAACAGCAGCCGGATTCCAGCCGCAGCAAGCGCACCGATCGACAAAAGCGCCAGCGCGCTGACCGGATAGAACCCGCCGCCCGGAAGATGCAGCAGCCCCGTCCCCGTCAGCTGCGTAAACGCCGTCACGAGCCCCGCAAACAGGCACCCCATCGCGCAGAACACCGCCGTCAGCCGGAAATACCGCGCGCCTGCGCCAAACGCCGCAAGACAGATGGCCGCCGCCATGGACGCTTTCACGAGCCCGTGCCGCAAAAAGGAAAACTCCGGCAAAACAGCCGCCACAGCGTAGCCTCCGCCAAGCAGTCCTGCCAAGATCATGCGCCGCCAGCGAAGCTGCTCACCGCAAAGCCGCGCGCTGCACGCAAGAAGCCCCGTATCAATTCCCGCGTTTAAAAGCAGCACCGCCTCCCCGCAAAGCTTCATCCGCCCTCCCCCTTCCCGGTCTTATGGACAAAGTATAGCCCCCGGAACGAGAAAAAGCGGTCGCAATTCCAGAAGGAATTACGGCCGCTCGTTCGTCGGGTTTTGCTTGTATTCTCGTTTGCATCCTGCTTGTGTCAATGATCGCCTGGCGCAGATTCGCGTACGATCTGACGGATGTTCTTTTCCGCCTTCGACCGCGGGAGCATGACCTCATGCCCGCAGCCCATGCAGCGCAGGCGAAAATCCATCCCCGTGCGCAAAACCAGCCAGCGCTTTTCCCCGCGGGGGTGCTCTTTTTTCATGACCAGAATGTCGCCCAATTGTACATCCATCGTACGTCTCCCCTATTTCTTGATCTCGT
>CAKUNY010000103.1 GCA_934668605.1 uncultured Oscillospiraceae bacterium
TGGATCAACCTTGATGGCAACAACGTGACCGCCGACTTCGCGAACTACTGCCTGCCGCTCATCCAGGGCGAGACGAAACTTGAAAAGGAAGACGGCCTGCCCCGCTTCGCGCGGCTCAAGAAGGTCTTCGCAAAGTAAATTTCTGCAATCTGTTACCCCCAGATTCCCTGTCCGGGTCTTTCCCGGATGGGGAATTTTTTCGCTTGACTTTTGTACGAAATCGTACTATAATGCGTTTCACTGCACAAACGCGCTTACGGAGGAGGGCTTCTCTTTGGACGGCAATGTCACGCAATTCAACCGCCGCATCAACTATCTGATCGAGGAAACCGACGCGGTCTACCATGAAATCGCAGCGGGCTTCGGTCTGTCCGACAGCGTCATGCTGATCTTATACGCGCTCGAGGACGCGGGCGGGCAGATCCCGCTCACAACCATCTACCGCCAGACCGGCGCAAGCAAGCAGACCGTAAACTCCGCGCTTCGCAAATTGGAAGCGGACGGCCATATTCTTCTTCGCATGGCCGACGGAAAGCGCAAGATTGTCTGCCTGGGCGACACCGGCAGGCAGCTCGCCGCGCGGAGCGCCGGAAGGCTTCTTGCAGCGGAGAACGAAATTTACGGCGCGTGGCCAAGAGAGGACTTGGAGGCCTATCTGCGTCTGACGGAAAAGTATCTCCAGGAGCTGCGCGAAAAAGCAAGACAACTGGGAAAGGACGCTTTATGATACAATTATCCGATCATTTTACCATCCGGCGGCTGCTGCGCTTCACTGCGCCGTCGATCATCATGATGGTCTTCACGTCGATCTACGGCGTGGTCGACGGCTTCTTCGTCTCGAACTTCGCGGGCAAAACGCCCTTTGCCGCCGTCAACTTCATCATGCCGGTTCTGATGATCCTCGGCTGTCCGGGCTTTATGTTCGGAACCGGCGGCAGCGCGCTGATCGCAAAAAGCCTCGGCGAAAAGCAGCCGGAAAAGGCAAACGGCATGTTCACGATGCTGACCGCCTGCGCGGCCTCCCTGGGACTCATTCTCGGCGCGCTCGGCATTGCGCTTTTGCCCGCGATTGCAAGGCTTCTCGGCGCGGAGGGCGAAATGCTCCGAAACTGCGTGCTCTACGGAAGAATCGTTCTGCTCGCGACGCCCTTTTATCTGCTGCAATATTTTTTCCAGTGCCTGTTTGCCACGGCGCAGAAGCCGAAGCTGGGGCTCTATGTGACCGTGGCCGCCGGTGTGTGCAATATGGCGCTCGACGCTTTGTTTGTGGGCGCGTTTCGTTGGGGACTTGGGGGCGCGGCTGCGGCGACGGCGTTCAGCCAGTTTGTCGGCGGCGTGGTTCCGCTCGTCTATTTTGCCAAACAGCGCGAAGGAAGCCTTCTTGTCTTCACAAAGTTCCGCTTTGACAGCAGGGCGCTCGCTAAGACCTGCACCAACGGCTCGTCGGAGCTCATGAGCAACATTTCCATGAGCCTCGTCAGCATGCTCTACAACACCCAGCTCATGCGCTACGCGGGCGAGGACGGCGTGTCGGCCTACGGCGTTCTCATGTACGTGAGCATGATCTTCATGGCGATCTTCATCGGCTACTGCGTGGGCTCAAGCCCGATCGTGAGCTACCATTACGGCGCGGAAAACCGCCAGGAGCTCCACGGTCTTCTCAAAAGGGGCTTGACGGTTCTGTCTGTGACGGCGGTCTTGATGTTCGCGGCGGGAGAATTCGCGGCAAGGCCGCTTGCAAAGCTCTTCGTGGGCTATGATGAAGCGCTTTTGGACATGACGGCGCACGCGTTTTCGATCTTCTCGTTCTCGTTCTTACTCTCGGGCTTTTCGATCTTCGGCTCGTCGTTTTTTACCGCGCTCGGAGACGGGCTTACCTCGGCGCTCATTTCGTTTTTGCGGACGCTGGTGTTTCAGATCGCGGCGGTGCTTATCTTCCCGCTCATCTGGAAGCTCGACGGAATCTGGCTGTCGATCGTTGCGGCGGAGGTCATGTCCGTGCTTGTAACGGCGCTGTTCCTCGTCGGAAAGCAGAAAAAATACGGCTATTGAAAATAGAAATCCGGCCTGTAGAGCTGTTTCTACAGGCCGGATTTTTCAATTTGAAGTCTTCCGGGAAGTTCGTAGGGGTCGATGCCCACATCGGCCCAAGGATACCATCGAATTCGCCGGAGATTTCCGTAAAATCGGGTTTATTTGCCGGGGCGATGTGGGCATCGCCCCCTACGCAAAATTCGGAAGTTTTACAAAAATTCGTGATTTTACGACAAAAAGCGCGCCTCCAGCGTACGCACCATCTGCGTATAGCACGTCTTACAATCGGCGAGCCTGCCATTTTGCAGATCGGCATAGCAGGGTGCGAGCCATGTGTCACGGATTTCACGATAGGTTTCGTGCCGGTCGGAGGCCAGATTGATGCACGTGACAATGCCGGGCGCGATGTCGTAGTACTCGCGGATGAGCGCCTCGCCGTCCGGGCAGGCTCTCAGATATCCGTCGCGGAAGGCGCGGAAGGCAGTGAGCTCTTCGCAGTCGTCCGGCTTTCCAAGCTCCTCACAGACGGCGGTCGTGATGAAGCACAGGCCGAGGAGCTTTTTGCGGAAGCCCGTGGAAATGGCGTCGTAATCGCCGAGATAGAACGGCGTTTTCGGATACCGGCGCACCCACTCGGCCTGCAGGGTCACGCAGAACGCTTCGCTTACAGATAGCGGCATCTTCCGGATCGCGGGGACGAGGAAGACCGCAATGACCATCTTGTCGTCGTCCTGTGCGCCTCTCGGGCTGCGGTTTGCCGCCCAGTCGAGCTCCAGCGCATCCAGAAGCGCATTCGCGCACGCAAGAAGCTGCGCGTCCGTCCCGCCCGTCATGGAAGATACCGCTTCATCCATCGTCCGGAGAACCGGCTCCGCCGCCGCGTAAACCTCAGAATAAGCGGCCTCATATTCCGCCTTTGTGATTTTCTTCTGATACCCCCGGAAGCTGCGCACGCAGCCCGGCAGCTGCTTTTTTGCCGCGTCCAGCCGCGTAAGCGCCTCCTCCGGCGCAAGGGAACTCGCGGATGCAGGCGCGGACAGCAGCTCGTCCGCCGTCAATCGCGCGCCGCAATACATGCAGGAAAACTGCGAAAGCTTCGCCGGCACCTTCAGGCTCTCTCCGCACTTGGGGCAAAACCCACTGATCATTTCCTGTTCACTCATGAAGCTACCTGCTTTCGTCTAAAATTCGCGCCGCACAACCGGCAATGGTAGGCTGTGCGGCGTAGGTCTATTTTTTCATAAAATGCGCAGGATGTCAAGTCAATCAGTACACAGAAGGTACGCTGAATCCTCCGCCTCGCCGCGCGCGCCGCAGATGATCATGGCGTATTCGCTTTCCAGCCTCGCCTCCAACTCGTCCAGCTCTGCTTCGCTGAGCTCCCGCCGGTAGATGCCGTTATCGAGCTTCGCGAAGCCGCCGCCAAGCGCCTCCGGCGCGCAGTGCTCGACCAGAATGACACGGCAGCCGGTCTGCTTGGAAAGCTCCTCCGCATACTTTTTCGCGCTGTCCGCCTTCGGGAAAAGAGAATCTCCCATCGAAACGGCAGCCTCGCCGTGGTCAAAGCCCGGAAGATCTATGAGCTTCATCCCGGCCAGAACGGCAAGCAGCGCCGCAGCCGCGGCCATCACGCCGACAAAGCGCAGAAGCGGTTTTCGCTCCTTTTTTCGTCTCGTCTCGCGGCGAATTTCCTGCATGACCGCATCGTGAAGCAGTCTCGGCGGCTCCTGCTGCAAGTCCGGCAATGCTTCATCTGCCATCTTGAGCTCGCTTTGAATCCTGCGGCATTCCGGACACGCATTCAGATGCTCCTGCAAAGCGGTTTCTTCTTCTATCGTCATCGCGCCGTCAAGCTGCGCACTCAGCAGCTCCAGCGCTTCATCGCATGTGATCATAGACGCACCTCGCCTTCTACCGGTTCTGACGAAGCGGAATCAAAATAGTTCCCGTCTTTTAAAATTCTTCTTAAAGAGAGGCGGGCTCTGGCAAGCCGGGACTTCACCGTTCCCACGCGCACGCCCAGAATGTCCGCGATCTGCTCGTATTGCAGATCCTCAATGACGCGCAGCTGCAAAATTTCCCGGTGCTCCGGCGAAAGCCGCTCCATCGCGCGGGCAAGCTCGATCTTCGTCTCGTTCGTCATGGCCTGCTGCTCCGGGCTCGGCTGCATGTCGGGGACGGAAAGCTCGGCGCCCTCGTCGCTGTCATCGTAGCTCTCGGTCAGAGAGGTTTCCTGCCGCCGCTTTTTCCGGCGCAGAAAATCGATGCAGATGTTGCTCGTCAGGCGGAACAGCCATGTCGAGAAGCTCGCCTCAAACTGATACTGCCCCAAAGAGCGCCACGCGCGGATAAACGCCTCCTGGGATAAGTCCAGCGCGTCGTCCGTATTTGCGCTCATGCGCAGGCAGAGGTTATAGACCTTTTTCTGATGCAGGAGCAAAAGCTCTTCAAACGCGCCGTTGTCGCCCTGCTGCGCGCGGCGGATGAGTTGTTCTTCTGACATGGGCTCACCTCAAATCGCGCCTGATGCCGGCGGCGATGGCGGAAATGTCGTCCATCGTGGAAATCCTCGAAATTTTCTCCTTGTAATACCCGCTGTGAGAAACGCCGCGCAGGTACCACGCAAAATGCTTGCGCGCCTCCAGGCACGCGATGTGCTCGCCCTTGTCCTGCCGCGCAAGCTCGAACTGGCGAAGCGCCGTATCGACCCGTTCGGATAATGGCGGCCGCTCGGGGACAGGCTTTCCTTCGATGGCGGCCTTGCATTGCAGCAGCAGCCACGGATCGCCGAACACGCCCCGGCCAAGCATCAGCCCGTCCGCCTTCGTCCGTGCCATGCATCGTACCGCACCCTCAGGCGAAAAAATGTCGCCGTTGGCGATCACGGGAACAGATACGGCGGCCTTCACGTCGTGAATGATGTCCCAGTCGGCAACGCCGGAGTAGAGCATCGTCTTCGTCCGGCCATGCACCGCGATGGCGGAGGCGCCCGCCTGCTCTAGGATGACGGCCAGCTCGACCGCGTTGACGCTTCCCTTGTCCCAGCCCTTTCGCATCTTGACCGTCACCGGAACCGGCACGGCGTTTTTCACGGCTTCAACGATCCTGGCCGCTTTTTCCGGGTCTTTCATCAGGGCGCTTCCGTCGCCGTTCCCGGCAATTTTCGGCATGGGACAGCCCATGTTGATGTCGATGAAGTCCGCGCCCGAATGCTCCAAGGCCAGCGCCGCGCCCTCGGCCATCACAGACGGGTCGTTTCCGAAGATCTGCGCGCCGCAGATGCCCGTGTCGGTTTTGCGCAGCAGGGAAATGCTCTTTTTGTCCTTGTAAACCAGCGCGCGCGAGGAAACCATCTCCGTTACGGTAATGTCCGCGCCGAGGCCCGCCGCAATGCAGCGGTATGCCCAGTCGGTCACGCCCGCCATCGGGGCAAGGACGATGGGATTTTCGAGATAAAAGCTTCCAAGCTGCATGCGCGCGCCTTCTTTCCGGTTTGGTGTCGTGCGATCTATCATACCACAAACCGGCAAAAAACGCAACAAAGCCGCCCGGGAATCTCGAGCGGCCTTGCTGTGGTTTTCTTTCATTTTATGGGGACAAATAAAAATCTGAAAATGCGTGAAAATTCCGGGAACTCACGAAATTGCGTAGGGGGTCGATGCCCACATCGCCCCAAGAGAAGTTACGGATTCATCGGGGATTTCCGTAAAAGCGTTGCATTCTGCCGGGTCGATGTGGGCATCGACCCCTACGAACTTGTAGGAAGCGCGTGCAAAATTATCGGCGAATGAGCACCATAGCAAGGTCATTGACGTTCGTGCCGGTTGCGCCGGTGACGATAAGGCTTCCGACCTTCTCGAGCGCGTGATACGAATCGTTGTCCTGTAACACATCCGCCGTGCGGAGGCCGAGCGCGCGAAGCTTTCCTTCTGTTTCGCCGTCGACGATGCCGCCCGCCGCGTCAGTCGGGCCGTCGGTGCCGTCTGAGCCGACGGAAAAGACCGCCGTCTCTGAAAGCCCCGAAATGCCGGGTGCGGCAGAAAGTGCCAATTCCTGATTGCGTCCGCCAAGCCCCTTGCCTGTCAGCTTCACGACCGTCTCGCCGCCCGCTAAAAATGCAAGGGATTTCTCCGTGCCCGCGTGCGTCTTCGCGATGCTGGCCAAAAAGCTTCCCGCTTCGCGCGCCTGGCAGCACAGGCAGTCCGTCAGCAGCGTGCAGGTATAGCCAAGCGTGGCCGCCTCTTTTTCTGCCGCCGCGCAGAGCTCGCGCACCGAGCCCGTAATCTGCGTTTCAACGTTGGAAAGCGTCTTCGGCGTTTCCTGGGCCAGAAGCGAGCGCGCGGCATCAGACAACCGCAGGCCGTATTTTTCCGCAATCTGCGCCGCGTCTTCGCACGTCGAGCTGTCCGGATACGCAGGCCCTGAGGCAATCATGTCGAGGGGATCTCCGATGATATCGGAGAGCACGATGGCAAAGACCTTTGCCGGGCTCGCAAGTTCGGCAAACCTTCCGCCCTTGACCGCTGACAGCCGCTTTCGGATCGTGTTCATCTCCACAATGTCCGCCCCGCTTGCAAGCAGCTGCTTTGTCACGTCGGCCATCTCATCCTCCGGAACCAGCGGACATTCAAAAAGCGCCGAGCCGCCGCCGGAGACGAGGAAAAGCACCGTATCGTCTTTCCCAAGCGGCCTGACGAGCTCCATCGCCGCGCGCGTGGCACGGTAGGAATTTTCGTCCGGCACGGGGTGCCCCGCCTCAAAAATCTGCAAATTCCCAATTTCCCCCCGGCTGTGGTCGTATTTTGTAATGACAACGCCGTCCAAAATCGCATTGCCCAGCGCTTCAAACGCCGCGTTTGCCATCGACCACGCCGCCTTGCCGATGGCGACCAGATGAATGTTCCCGGTGAAATCGGC
>CAKUNY010000104.1 GCA_934668605.1 uncultured Oscillospiraceae bacterium
CCGTGCAGCTGCAGCTCTCGCCGCTTTCCTATGCGCAGGCGATCCCGGAGCTCAAAAGGCGCTTTCCGGACAAGAGCGATCTGGAGCTGGCGGACGCGCTGGAGCAGGCCGAGGGGTATCTCGGCGCGGCGTGCGAGGCATTAAAGGATGGGCTTTTTTTGCCGCAGACGCTGGCTCTGGCAAGCGGCTTTGCCGCGCGGGACACACTTTCCGTTTTGCAGGCGCTCGTTCCGATGGAAAAGCTCAAGCGCGAGCAGGTTCTGCCCGTTCTGGAGCAGACGAGGCGGCTTTTGTGCATGGCTTTGCGCGCGCGGGCGGGCTCGGTTGTCCCGGGAGACACGGTGCAGGCGCTTTTGCGCGGCAGGACGGGCGCGGAGCTCTTGCAGGCAGCCGAGACGCTGCAAACGGCGGCGGATGATTTAAGCGCCAACGTCGGCGTGGGCGCCGTGATCGGCGGGCTTTGCGTGCAGTTAAGATAAAATTTTGGAAACCGCAGATAGATGGGAGACACTATGGACGAACAGACGAAGGAAGTATCCGCGCAGGTACAGCCGGAAGCGGCAGATACCGTGCAGGCGGAGGAAATAAACGAACAAACCGCACAGACCGAACAGGCGGCAGAAGCCGAACAGGCCGTGCAGCCGGAACAGGCAGAAGCGCCCGCGCAGGCCGCAGAGCCCGAAGAAGCGCAGCCGGAAGAGCCGGCGCAGGAGCCTGAGCAGACGGAGCTTTCGCGGGCGCAGGCGGAATTGCAGGCTGTGGCCAGCCAGACGGCAAGCGCGCAGGAAGATGCGCCCGAAGAGCCCGCGCGCGTGACGGTCGTCGATGTGCGTTTTCGCAACAACGCGAAGACATATTTCTTTGACCCGGGCGAGCTTCGGCCGGGCTTGGGCGCGCATGTGATCATTGAAACCGCGCGCGGCGATGAGTACGGCATCTGCGCCGGAATGCGGCACGAGGTGAAGGCGTCGGAGATCGTTCCGCCACTTCGCAAGGTATTGAGACTTGCCACCGCGCAGGACGAGCGCATCAACCGCGACAACCAGGAGAAGGAAAAGCGCGCCTTCGAGGTCTGCCAGCAGAAGATCGCGGATCACAAGCTGGACATGCAGCTTGTTTCCGCCGAGGTTGCGTTCGACGGCAGCAAGATCCTCTTCTTCTTTACCGCCGAAGGCCGCGTCGATTTCCGGGAGCTCGTCAAAGACCTGGCCTCCTCGTTCCGCACGCGCATCGAGCTGCGGCAGATCGGCGTGCGCGACAAGGCAAAGATGGTGGGCGGCCTCGGCGTATGCGGAAGACCGTTCTGCTGCAAGGAATTTTTAGATGATTTCCAGCCGGTGTCCATCAAGATGGCAAAGACGCAGAACCTGAGCCTCAACCCGACAAAAATCTCCGGCACGTGCGGAAGGCTCATGTGCTGCCTCAAATACGAGCAGGAGGCGTATGAAGACCTTCTCAAGACCGCGCCCAAGAACGAGTCGTTTGTCGACACCCCTGACGGACGCGGCACGGTGACGGAGGTGAACCTTCTGCGCCAGTGCGTCAAGGTGCGCATGGAGGAGAGTCCTGACACGATCGGCTGCTACAAAAACTGCGATATCTGCGTGCTGCGCAGCGGCAAGGCGCGCAAAAACGACCCGCCGATTCCCGAGGATCTCGCTCCGATCTCCTCGAAGCCACGCAAGGTGCAGCCGAAGGAGGAAGACGCGTTTGAGCCGCTGCCGGAGCTGATCTACCCCGATCAGGTGAGCGAGTTTGACCAGCAGAGCGCGTTTGGCGCGCAGAATGAGCTTTTAAGCGGACGGGATATTCTCTTGACGCCGGAGGAGCCGGTAAGAGCCGACGCGGACGACAAGCCCGCCGGTCAGAGCCGTCGCCGCCGCAGAGGAAGAGGCCGCGGAAAGGGAGCCGACGGTGCGCCGGACGCAAGGCAGCAGAGCGATAAGCCCGCGGAGCGACCCGCCGAAAAGCCGGAAAAATCCGCGGAACCCCGCCGGGAAAAGCGCCCGGGCGATACAAAACCGCGCCCCCCGCGCCAGAATCCCGAGCGCAAGCCGCAGGGCGATAAGCAGGCCGCAGAGAAGACCCAGGGCGAACGGCCGGAGGCCGCCGCGAATCCCGACGCGCCCAAGCGCCCTCGCCGCCGCCGCTATCGCGGGAACAAGCCCGCAGGCGGTGCGCCGCAGACTCCCAAGCAGGGTGAATAAACGAATGAAGAGCTCTCCCAAAACGGGAGAGCTCTTTTTCTGCGCCCGGCGGTTTATCATGTGCCGCCGTGAATTATCAGAATATACGTAGGGGCGATTGAGCACATTGCCAACCCTCTTCTCGTAGGGGGCGATGCCCACATCGCCCGCCCTCCTTCTCGTAGGGGGCGATTGAGCACATCGCCCCATTGGGTACCATCGAATTCGCCGGAGATTTCCGTAAAATTGGTGCATCCTGCTGGGTCGATGTGGGCATCGACCCCTACGCATAATTTTAAAAATTTCGGAAATCCAGTCCAGGCGCTTACAAATCGGCCTTTTCAAAGCGGCGGACGCTTATGGAAAAGCTCCGGGCGGTCAAAAGCACGAAAACGAGAAGACCTCCAAAGAGCACCGGCAGCTGGCGCAGCTGGTCGGCGGCGTCATAGCTGTCGCACACATCGCGCAGATAGGACAGCACGTGCTGAAGCACCTCCAGAACCACCATGCTGAGCGCAAGCGCGACGCTCGAGACGACGAACGGTTTTCCCAGATCGTAGGCGTTTTTGTAGTGCATCGGGAAAAAGATGCGGTTAAACAGCCCCAGCAGCACGAGAGAAAAGCCTAAAAACGAGACGTTCGCCTCCATGCCGACGGCGTTTTTGATCTCCCCGTAGCTTGCCCGGAGGAGCATAAACGGGACGCAGACCAGAACCTGCATGGCCTCGATCGTGAGCACGAGCGAAAAGCGGGCTTTGACCATCTCGCGCTTGGTGATGGGCAGCAGCGCCATGTAGTAAAGATCGCGGTTTTCCCGCGCGGACTGCATCATGAGGAAAATACCGAGCGTCGTGTAGAAAAATGTGACGTAATACGGATAATTCGGAATCAGAACCAGGCCGCTCAGAAGCAAAAACAGCAGCGGCACCGGCATCATCACAAGCTTCCACTCTTTTTTAAGAAGCGTCATACGCGCTCCACCTCCCGTTCCAGAAACACCATCACACTCTGCAAATCCGCCGCCTCTCCCCGGCAGCCCGGAGGACACGAGAGCCCGCTTGGGAAGAGCCCTTCGAATTCTCCCCGGTGGACGCGAAGGCCGCGCAGCGCAGCTTTTACTTCCGGCGTCAAAGAAGTCTCCTGCCCCGTGAGCTTTTTCCACGGCGCAGTGAATTCCGAAAGACGGCAGCTGGCCGCGACGGTTCCGTTTTGCAGATACGTCACATCGTCGGCGCAGGCGTCCAGGTCAGTCGTGATGTGCGTCGAAAACAGGATGGACACGCCGTCTCGCTCGCAGAGCGTGCGCAGAAGATCCAGTAGATCATCGCGCGACACGGGGTCTAAGCCCGACGTCGGCTCGTCGAGAATCAGGAGCTTCGCCCCATGCGACAGCGCGCAGGCCAGCTGATACTTGACCTTCATGCCCGCCGAAAGCTCGCAGACGCGCTTGGTATCGTCGAGCGAAAACCGCGCCAGAAGCGCATGGTATTTTGCATCATCCCACGCGGAATAGAAGCTTTTCGTGACGGCAGTCAGCTGCGAGAGCCGCTTTCTCGGGTAATAGCAGAGGTCGCCCGAAACATATCCTGCCTCCCGGCGAAGCGCCGACGCGTCCTCGTCCAAAGGCTTTCCCAGAAATTCGACCCGTCCACCGTCCGGGCGCACGAGGCGCAGGATGGATTTGATGGTCGTCGTCTTGCCCGCGCCGTTGCGGCCGATGAGCCCCATGACGCGGCCTTCTCCGATGGAAAAGCTGACGTCTTGCAGGCAGAACGCGGGATATTGCTTCCGGAGCGCCTCAACCTTTAGAATCGTCATTGCGGCTCACTTCCCTTCCCAGCTCAAAAAGCGACGCGGGCGTATCCAGAGATTCCGACGGCACGAGCGCAATGCCCTTCTCCTCGTCGGCCAGCAGCAGAAGATTGTCTCCCGGCTGAATCGAAAACAGGTCGCGCGCGCCCTTGGGGATCACAATTTGCCCCTTCTCGCCGACCTTGACCATGCTGATGAACTTTCCCTTCGGAAATTGCATCGCCATATGCATGCCTCCTTATGAGTATAACTTTTCACACTTAGTATAACAAATCATACCGCAAAACGCAAGAAAAATCTCCCCAAGCTCAGGGAGATTTTTTGAATTTCCCCAATCATGCGTAGGGGGCGATGCCCACATCGCCCCAAGGGCACGATTGAATTCGCATTGGATTCCCGTAAAATCGGTTTTATTTGCCGGGTCGATGTGGGCATCGACCCCTACGAACCAAACGGAAGATTATCACAATTCCGTGGTGTCGTCTTTCTCGCCGTCTTCCTGTTCTGCGTCGTGGGAGAGCTCCTTCATTTTTCCGGTTTTCCAAATGAGCAGTACGCCGCCGCTACCGAGTATCAGCACGCCCGCTGCCACGGCCAGCATCCACCACTCAAAATTGTCGGGGTTAAACTGAAATGCGGACGAAGCCTTCGTCTGAACCGCGGCGGTTTCTTCTGCCTGCGAGGATGCCTGTGCGGGGTCAGCCGCCTCCGCATCTGAGAAAGCCGCCTCCTGCGCGGCTTTTTTCGCCGACTGCTCCGCTTCATACTGCGCGGTCAAAGCCTGCATGGCCTCCTCGGCGTGCAATTCTGCCTCCCGCATCCGCGCTTCCTTCTCGGCCTCAAACGCGTCCAGCTGCTCCTGCAAGGCCTGCTTTTTGGCGAGCTCCGTCTGCCCTGCGTTGTAGTCAGCGGCGAGCCTGGCCGCATCCTGCACGACGAGCTCTCCGACATTCTGCGTATAGACCGCGAGCAGGAACGGGCGTTCGGCGTAGAAGATGCCGACGTCATTTTCCGCGCCCTCAAAACTTCCGTACTTGTGCGCGACCTCCATCTCGGTGACCTTCGCCCGGAAATAGCCGTTCTGCGGGTTCGACTGCTTCATGTAGTCGACAAGCTCCGTCAGCTCCTCCTGATGCGCATAGATATACTTGAGCGTGTCCATCATCATGCGCGTGCAGTAGTAGTTGTCCTGATAATACTTGGGATCGATTTCTTCGTCCGTCATCGTAAAATACGTGCGCATGGCGTTTTTGTAGTCGTGAAAATTGCCGATGCGGTAGAGAAGCGCGTGGGAAATTTCGTTGTTCGACTCGACGATGCTTAAGTAGTGGCACCAATCGAGCGTCGCACCGCCCTGGGTAATGAGCGCATCCGGGGCGATCTCGCCCGCGTTTTCGAGCTCGTAATAGTAGAGATTCAGCGGGAGCTTGAAGGTACTGCCCGCGACCATCATGTGCGTCTCGTTCCAGTCGTAGCTCTCGCCGGTAACGGTATCGTAGTAGCTGACGGCAAAGTTGTCCTGCGTCAGATTGCGCTCGGCGCGAAATTCATCAAATAGCTCAGCGAGCGTTGGCTCCTCCGCTTTCTCGGGTTCGGTATCATCCGCAGACGCTTCTTCTGATGCGGCTTGCGTCTCATCCTTTGTTGCCTGCATCGGCGTGACAACAGCGGGCAGTTCCACGACCTCCTGCGTGTCTTCGGCAAAGACGGCAGGTACAAGCGGGAGCGCCAGCAAGACGGCAAGCAGCGCGCAAATCAGTTTTCGTATCATGACAACCACACTTCCAACAGCTTTTGTTTTCTCCATGATAGTCGAATTTGGCCGAAAAAGCAAGTGCGGCTGCGCTGGCGCACAATTTTCGCCAGGACAGCATATCGTAGTTGTAGCCGAAAGAAAACCATTCGTTTTGAGGAGTGATGATATGAATCCAAACTGCAACTACACAACCACCGGCGGCTGCGGCTGCGCCCAATCGCAGAATATCTGCCCGCCCGCGTCGTCCTGCCCGCCGCCCACGCCTGCGCCTTGTCCGCCTCCCGCGCCCAATCCACCCTGCCCGCCTCCGTGCCCGCCGGGATGCATGCCGGTTCCGCCGTATCCGCCCATGCCGCCGCGGCCACCCGTGCCGCCTCCCCCGCGCGCGGAGGAAGCCGATGTCGACTGCGGCTGCAACTGCGCGGCGGGGATGCTGGGCGCGCTGGAGCTGCTGTGTGACCCGCGGCTTGCCCCGCTCGTCGACTACAACCAGTTCGCGTTCTTTACCCCCAATTTTGTCCTCGGCACGTCCCTGAACTGCCCGGACACCGCGACGACCGCATACGATAACCTCACGGGGCCGCTTGCGGGCGAGTTTGTCAGCATCAAGCCGTGTACATGCGACGACCTGGAGGTCAGCGGGCAGATCTACTATCCCATTCCGGTCTGCGCGACGGATTCCTGCTGCGCCGCAGGCCCTGCGGTCACAGTCAGTGCGGTGTCGGTGTGCGCGCTGACGGCGGTTGCGTTCACCGTGCCCGCGTCCGACACGCAGGATACGGTCTACGCCCAGCTCAAGAGCCTTCTCTGGCAGGCGCTGCATCCAGGCCGTCCGCCGATGTCGGGCAGCGCGCCCGTCATGAAGCCCACGCCCTGCGACTGTACGGACACGAAGCTCTCCGGCAGGCGAACGGCTACGGTCGCGGCAGGCCCATTGCTGGTCGCGAACGCGGCGGTGCTCGGAAGCGTCGGCGATGTGCTCGTGCTCGCCAACGACGCCGACCGGCGGATCTATTACGTCTGCCAGTCTTCCGTCAGCTTCTCCGGCTAAAAAAGGAACCCTCCGGTTTTACCGTAATCTCATTAAGATAATCCTCCCCAAGAAGCAGGCTCCGGGAGTTTCTCCCGAAGCCT
>CAKUNY010000105.1 GCA_934668605.1 uncultured Oscillospiraceae bacterium
GACCGCGTCACGCGCACAGGGCAGCACGGAAACGCATCCGCCGAATTTTCGATCACGTTTCCCCTCGTTATCCTGCCATACGGCAGGCACTGGCGCTTGTGATGGCGTTTGCCATAGCCTCCTTTCTTCTCTGCGATGGTAACATTATATTACAAACCGGTGAAAATTGCTACCCCTATCTTTTGTCCAGCGCAGCACCGCCGATTTTCCATATGAAACCGTCCGAAAATTACACGTTCTTTCACATTTCGCAGAGATCCTTGAACGCTGCGTAGGGGGCGATGCCCACATCGCCCCGTTGGGAAGTTACGAATTCGCATTGGATTTCCGTAAAAACGGTTTGTACCGCCGGGTCGATGTAGGCATCGACCCCTACGCAGATTTAGAAAATCCTAGGAATACAGAGAAAATATCCCGAAAATGCGTTACAGGTTATGCACCCGCAGGGCGCGGATGGCGTTGAGAACGGCGATCACCATGACGCCGACGTCGGCGAAGATGGCCGCCCACATGTTGGCCGCGCCAAGAGCGACGAGCGCGAGGCAGGCGAATTTCACGACGAGGGCAAAGACGATGTTCTGATAGACAATGCCGATGCACTTGCGGGAGATTTTGATGGCCTTCGCGATTTGCAGCGGCTCGTCGTCCATGAGGACGATGTCGGCAGCCTCGATGGCCGCATCAGAGCCCATCGCGCCCATCGCAATGCCGATATCGGCTCTCGAGAGAACCGGCGCGTCGTTGATGCCGTCGCCGACGAAGGCGAGCTTTGCCTTGCCGGACTGCCGGGAAAGAAGCGCCTCAACCTTTTCGACCTTGCCCGCGGGCAGAAGATCGGAGTAAACCTCGTCCACGCCGAGCTCCTTGGCAACACTTTCCGCGACCTTTTTCGCGTCGCCCGTCAGCATGACGGTTTTCGTCACGCCCGCGCGATGAAGCGCCTCGATGGCCTTTTTGGAGTTGGGCTTTACCACGTCGGAGATCACAATATGCCCCGCGTACGTTCCGTCAATCGCCATGTGGATGATGGTTCCCACGCTGTGGCAGTCGATAAAATCAATGCCCAGCTGCTCCATGAGCTTGTGGTTGCCGGCGGCGACCGATACGCCGTCGACCTTCGCGAGAATTCCCCGGCCGCTGACCTCTTCGATATCTGTGACGCGGCTGCGGTCGATCTCTTTTCCGTAGGCCTTTTGCAGGCTCTTGCTGATGGGGTGGGATGAGGCGCACTCGGCGAGCGCCGCGTACTCGAGAAGCTTTTCCTGCTCCATCGGGCTGTGGTGGACGGCGCTGACTTCAAACACGCCCTTGGTAAGCGTGCCGGTCTTGTCGAAGACGACAGTCTTGACCTGCGAAAGCGTCTCTAAGTAATTCGAGCCCTTGATGAGAACGCCCTCCTTGCTCGCTCCGCCGATGCCAGCAAAAAAGCTCAAGGGGATGCTCACCACGAGCGCGCACGGGCAGCTCGTAACCAAGAACGTCAAAGCTCTGTACATCCACTGCTCCCACGCAGACGGCAGACCCATCACGAGCCGGACGACCGGCGGCAGAACCGCGAGCGCCAACGCGCTGTAGCAGACGGCGGGGGTGTAGATTCTTGCGAATTTTGCAATGAAGTCCTCGGAGCGGGACTTACGGGAGCTCGAGTTTTCCACCAGCTCGAGGATCTTCGAAACCGTCGATTCGCCGAATTCCTTCGTCGTGCGAACCTTCAAGACGCCTGTCATGTTGATGCAGCCGCTGATGATCTCGTCTCCGGCCTTTGCATCGCGCGGCAGACTCTCGCCCGTGAGGGCGCTGGTGTTGAGCGTGGAGGTGCCCTCTTCAATCACGCCGTCAAGCGGCACCTTTTCGCCCGGCTGGACGACGATGATCGAGCCCACCGAAACCTCGTCCGGGTCGACCTTTTCGAGCTTGCCGTCTGCCTCAATGTTCGCGTAGTCCGGGCGGATATCCATAAGGGCGGAAATGTTCTTGCGGCTCTTGCCGACGGCGTAGCTCTGGAACAGCTCGCCGACCTGATAGAACAGCATGACGGCGATGGCCTCGTTGTAGTCGCCGCTCTTTTCGTAAATCGCCAGGGCGAACGCGCCGATGGTGGCGATGGCCATCAGGAAGTTTTCATCGAACACGCGGCCGTTTAAAATGCCCTTGCCGGCCTTTTTGAGAATGTCATAGCCGATGACAAGGTAGGCGGCCAGATACAGCGCGAACCGGGGAATCCCCGTGATGGGGAGAAATTGCAGGGCGATGAGCATCACGGCGCAAATGAGGATGCGCGTGAGCATCTTTTTCTGTTTTTTCGTCATGGAGAACAGCTCCTTCTTTAATATTAAGCGAGCGTTTAATCGTTTGGCCAAAAGCTGCGCCCCATTGCGGGGCGCAACATGGAAAAATCTCAGAGTTCAATCTCGCAGTCGGGCTCGACCTTCTTACAGGCCTTGAGAACGTCCTTCATAACTGCCTTTGCGTCCGCGCCTTCGGCAAATTCCACGATCATCTTCTGCGTCATGAAATTGACGGTCGCCTTGCTGACGCCCTCGGTCTTGTTGGCGGCTTCCTCCATCAGGTTTGCGCAGTTTGCGCAGTCAACTTCGATTGCATAGGTCTTCTTCATGATGATAACTCCTTTTCTGTACATATAAACGATTAAGTACTTGTTTAACTCTTATGGCCGTAGTATAATGCAGCTATCAGGCGAAGTCAAGAAGCCCCGGCAGAGCGCTTCCAAAGGGGCGAAAAGCTTTTCCAATCGGGCGAAAACGGAGGATGAAACATGGAGCAGCTGAACCTGCCGCATCACCACGGCGAAGAAACGCAGCTTCCGGCACTGCGCCGGGAGCTGGAGAAGACCGATAAATTTCAGATCATCGCGGACGTGTTCCGGCAGCTGGGAGACGCGACGCGCGTGCGGATCTTCTGGCTGCTGTGCCACTGCGAGCCGTGCGTGGTCAACATTTCGGCGATGATGGACATGTCGAGCCCTGCCGTCTCGCACCATCTGCGGGCGCTGAAGGCGAGCGGACTGATCGTCTCGCGCCGGGAGGGCAAAGAGGTCTACTACCGGGCTGCCGACACCGCGCAGGCAAGGCTTCTGCATCAGATGATCGAGCGGGTCATGGAAATTGCCTGCCCGGAGGAGGACGCGCAGCATGGAGCATAGGTACGATTGCGCGTGCTGCCGGGAGCACCGGGTGGTCTCGCAGGAGACGAAGGGCGCGGCGCTTTTTTCCGGCGCATGGTTTTTTGATCTTCCGGCGGCGTCTGCTGCGGCGGCGAATGGAGAAGGCGAGCTGATGGTCTATGCCTGTCGCCGTGGAAGCCTCAGATTTCTCGCGGGATCCGGCCAGACGCAGAGCCTGCACGCGGGCGAGCTTGCCGTCTGGAAGGCGGGGCGTTTTTTATCGGGAACGATCGAGCCGGACGAGGGATTTGCGGGCTTTTGCCTGCGGTTCGATCTCAAAAAGCTCACCGAGCAGCCGCCGGAGAGTCTTCTCGGCGCGGACGTGACGGGAGAGCGGCTGTATGATCTATACTGCGCAAAGGAGGCTATGACGCGTATTTCTCCGGACGATGCGCTGCGTGGAATTCTGGACGGTTTCTATGGGCAGAATCCGGGGACGGCACTTTCCTGGCGAAGGCTCGGGGCGCAGGCGCTTCTTCTCCGGCTCGGCCAGCGGGGACTCGATGCGCAGCCGGACGCGCCGGACGATCCTTCCGAACAGGTTCGCATCGTCCATGCGGTGCACGCGTTTTTAACGCAGAATCTGGACACGCGCGTGACGATCGAGGAGCTCTCGCATCAGTATCTGATGAACCCGACGACGCTCAAGCAGGTTTTCAAATCCGTCTACGGCACGTCCCTTGCCGCGCACATGAAGGAGCACCGCATGGGGCGCGCGGCGCAGCTTCTCCGGGAGACGGACGCGTCCGTGGCCGAGATCGCCAGAGCCGTCGGCTACGAGAGCCAAAGCAAGTTTACGGCGGCCTTTAAGGCGTATTTTGACGTTCTTCCCAAGGAATACCGCAAAAGTCATTGAGCCGCGCCGCGATAGCAGTTGACAATCACGGCCGGTTGGTATACGTTATTTATATAAAAGAATAATGGACGGTACGGCATGAAACAATCACAGGGTACGAAACTGAAATTTCTGCTGCTGGCGCTTTTGTTCGCGCTGGTGTTTTTTGGCTCGTTCTGGGTGGGGCGGTATGATGTTTCGCCCTTGCAGACGCTGAAAATTCTAACGGACTGGCTGCTGCGCACGCTCAGCCGGGGAAGGCTCCATCTTGCGCAGACCTGGCAGGCGCGCGAACAGGCGGTGGTCTTAAATGTGCGGCTTCCGCGCGTGGCGGCGGCGGCTCTGGTCGGGGCGGCGCTTTCTACGGCGGGCTGCGCCTATCAGGGCATGTTCCGCAATCCGATGGTTTCTCCGGATTTACTTGGCGCGTCGACGGGCGCGGGCTTCGGCGCGGCATTGGCGCTGCTTTTAGGCCTTGGCTACGGCGCGGTGACGGGACTGTCTTTCACATTCGGCCTGCTCGCGGTTCTGCTTGCGTATCTTATTTCGCGCGTCAGCAAAATCCAGACGACGCTTGCGATGGTGCTCGCGGGCGTGATGATCAGCTCGCTTTTTACCTCCGGCACGTCTTTTATTAAACTGGTCGCCGATCCGACCGATCAGCTGCCCGCCATCACGTATTGGCTGATGGGCTCTTTGACCGCGACAAAAGCGCGCGACGTGCAGTTTGCCGCGTGGCCGATTCTCGCGGGGCTGATTCCTTTGTGGCTTCTTCGGTGGCGTGTGAATCTGCTGACCGTGAGCGAGGCGGAGGCCAGAAGCATGGGCGTTCACACGGGGAGGCTCCGCGTCGTCGTCGTTCTCTGCGCGACACTCATGACGGCGGGAAGCGTCGCCGTCAGCGGCATGATCGGCTGGGTGGGGCTCGTGATCCCGCACTTCGGGCGCATGATCTTCGGGCAGGACTACCGGAAGCTGCTTCCGGCCTCGAGTCTTCTTGGCGCGGTATTTCTGATGGTTGTGGACAATCTGGCGCGGACGATCACGACGAGCGAAATTCCGCTCGGCATTCTGACCTCGTTCGTCGGCGCGCCGGTCTTTTTGTATCTGATTTTGTCGGGAGGGACGCAGCGTGAGCATTGAAGTGAAAAATCTGCGCTTCTGCTACGGCGCGCGGCCGGTCATTGGCGACGTGTCCTTCACAGCGGAACAGGGGGAGCTCTTGGCCGTGCTGGGGCCGAACGGCGTAGGAAAAAGCACGCTGTTTCGCTGCCTTCTTGGATTTTTAAAGCCTGTCGGCGGCGAGATTCTCGTGGACGGGCAGGAGATTTCTTCCTATTCCCGGCGGGAGCTTGCAAGAAAGCTCGCGTACATCCCGCAGTCGCACACCCCGGCGTTTGACCACACGGTCTTGGACAGCGTCCTCATGGGCATGACTGCGCAGCTGGGCGTTTTTGAGCAGCCCGGGCCGGCGCAGCGGGAAAAGGCCATGCAGATGCTCCGCGCGCTCGGGATTGAAAAGCTATCGAGCCGCGGCTGCATGAAGATCAGCGGCGGCGAGCGGCAGCTCATGCTTCTGGCGCGGGCTCTGGTACAGGACGCTTCGATGCTCATCATGGACGAGCCGACGGCGAATTTAGACTACGGCAACAGCTGCCGCGTGATGGAGCGCGTGAAGCGGCTCGGGCAAGACGGCTACACGATCATTTTTTCAACGCACGACCCCAATCAGGCCTTTTCCTACGCGACGAAGGTGCTGGCGCTGAAAGACGGCGGCGTGATGGCCGTGGGCGCGACGGAGACGGTTCTGACGGAGGATGTTTTATCGAAGCTCTACGGCATTCCGGTCGCGCGCTGCGAGATGGAAACGGCGTTCGGGCGGAAGACGATCTGCATGCCCGTGCCCGGGAAAGAGGAGGGTGCGTGATGTTTTGCTGGACGGACGATATGATTTCCTTTATGCAGGACGCGGCCAGGTTCGGCTCGTATCAAAACGAGCTCGCCGACTGGATCTGTAACGCGCTCCCGAAGGCCAGATACGTGTGCGACGCGGGCTGCGGGCTCGGGTTTCTGGCCATGCATCTGGCCGGGCGGTTCGAAACCGTGACGGCGGCGGACATTTCCGCGCAGGCGCTCTCCCATCTTCGATCTATAGCGCGGGAGGGCGGCATTTCCAACCTGGACATTCTCGAAACAGACATGATGCGCTTTACGCCCGAGCGGGCATATGACGCGATGGTGTTCTGCCTGTTCGGCTGGATGAAGGAAATTCTGCGCGTGGCAAAGCGGTGCTGCGCGGGACGCATTGTGGTGATCAAAAAAGCGTATACGCACCACCGGTTTTCTGTCTCCTCCGTGCCGCTGCGAGACGAAGTGACCGATCAGGCGGCGGAGTTTCTGCGCGCGCACGGCGTTTCCTTCCAGCTGGAGACAAAGACGTTTGACATGGGGCAGCCGCTGCGAAACTTAGACGGCGCGGTGCGTTTTTTTGAAACCTACAGCAAGGACGCGCCGGGGACAATTACACGCGAGGCTGTTCTGCCGCGCTTGAGAAAGACGGCAGACGAGGCGTTCCCCTATTATCTGCCGCAGGAAAAATCGCTCGGGCGCTTTGTGATCGATACCAAGGACATTCCGGAGGAATTTTTATGACAGAGTTATTTGAAAGCATAAAACGCGCGCTCGAACGGGACGAAAACGTGGTCTTGTGCAGCATTCTGGCCTCGTCCGGCTCTGCGCCCAGAGGCGCGGGCGCGAAGATGGCGGTGTTTCCGGACGGGTCGACGCTCGGAACCATCGGCGGCGGCGCGGTTGAGCGCATTGCGGCTTCGCAGGCAATGGAATTATTTAAGAC
>CAKUNY010000106.1 GCA_934668605.1 uncultured Oscillospiraceae bacterium
CGATCCCCCGATCGTCCATCCTTTCCTGATTATTTCCGCCTTGCGGGACGGGAGTCGCGGAAAGGACGTAGCAAGGTCATTGCTCTGTCCTTTTGCCTGAGAGATCGGCGAACCGCCTTACACCTTCGGCGCTCTTGGTAAGAGGCTCTCCAGAGGGGAACAACTGCATTTGTATTTTACACAAAAGGACGCTTCATTTCAAGTGTTTTGCTGTAAAAAATATATAAATATTTTTGTACGAATTGTGAACACCCCAGTTTTTTCCCTGTTTGTATGGGAAAACCGCCTTTTTTCGGTCATTTGTAAGCTTTTCCTAGGAATTTCTTTTTTCAGGATTTCTCAGTCGCCGCTTGCGCCGTAGTTCGAAAGCACACGCGCCGAGGGGTCGTTCACGTCGCAGCCCGGCCAGGTCTTGTTCGGCATCCAGAAATCGACCACCATCTCGGACTGGCCGGGATAGTAGCGCTCGAAAATTTCGCGGTACAGAAGCGACTCCTTCGTAAACGGCTGCGCGTGGGTATACTGCTTGCGCTTCTCTTCAAACTCCTCATCGGTGTACTGCGTTTGCGCAAACTCCTTGAGATCGTCCACCATCGAGTGGCCGACCGCGTCGGAGAACGCCGCCTTTTCGCGATACAGAATGTCGTGCGGCAGATAGTCGCCCTCAAACGCGTGGCGCAGCAGATACTTGCCCTTTCCGTATTTGTTGAGCTTCAGCTCGGGGTCGACGGACATGACGTATTTGACGAAATCCAGGTCGCCGAACGGGACTCTGGCCTCGAGCGAGTTGACGCTGATGCAGCGGTCGGCGCGAAGAACGTCATACATATGAAGCTCGCGGATGCGCTTTTCGGCCTCCTTCTGGAACTCTTCGGCGGAAGGCGCGAAGTCGGTGTACTTATAGCCGAACAGTTCGTCGGAAATTTCACCGGTCAGAATCACGCGCAGGTCGGTGTTTTCGTGGATCCACTTGCAAAGAAGATACATGCCCATGCTCGCGCGGATGGTCGTAATGTCATACGTGCCCAGCATGCGGATGACCTCTTCGAGACTGTCCAGCACCTGCTGCTTCGTCATATAGACCTCGGTGTGCTCGCTTCCGATGTAGTCCGCCACCTGCTTGGCGTATTTGAGATCGATCGCGTCCTCGCTCATGCCGATGGCAAACGTGCGAATCGGCGCGTCCGACTTCCGCGCGGCAATCGCGCAGACAAGAGAAGAGTCCAAGCCGCCCGAGAGAAGGAAGCCGACCTTCGCGTCCGCCACGAGGCGCTTTTCTACGCCGCGAATGAGCTTGTCGTGAATCTTCGCGCAGACCGTGTCCAGATCGTCGCGGCAGACCGTCTCCGGCTTTGCAATGTCGCAGTAGCAGATGAACTTGCCGTCCTTGTAGTAATGTCCGGGAGGGAACGGCATGATCTTATCGCAAAGACCCACGAGGTTTTTTGCCTCGCTCGCAAAAACGATCACGCCCTTCTTGTCGTAGCCATAATAGAGCGGCCGGATGCCGATGGGGTCGCGCGCGGCGATATATTCCTTCGTGCGGCCGTCAAATAAGATGAGCGCAAACTCCGCGTCCAGCATCCGGAACATGTCCACGCCGTGCTCAAAGTAGAGCGGAAGCAGAATCTCGCAGTCGGAGCCGCTGACAAACTCGTACTTCTTTTCGAGCTCCTTTTTGAGCTTCTCGAACCCGTAAATTTCGCCGTTGCAGACGACGTAGCTGCCGCCCCGCTCAAACGGCTGCATGCCGCTGGGCGTTAAGCCCATGATGGAAAGCCGGTGAAAGCCGAGAAGGCCCTTTCCGGTGTCGACAATCCGGCTGTCGTCGGGGCCTCGGGAGGTGGTTTTCAGAAATCCCTTCTGAAAATCGGAAAAGGCGGCACAAACGTCACAGTAACCCATAATCGAACACATGATAAAATCCTCCAGATAGTTCAGATTTTTCAGCATTCGATAGGGCAAGTGCTGTCTCGCTGTGCCACCTATCTTTTGTCTCTCGCGCGTCTTACAACGCTCTGCCGGGGTAACGGGCGGCATGCCCGGCGCGCCTAGTAAGAAAGACTTCCTTCCGTTCAGCTTGCGGCTCGCCGGGTGTTCTTCGCGCGATGCTTGCTGCATGGCTTACACCTTGCCCACGCTCTCTGGAAGCAGCCTTCCGCGTTACTTTTCCCGGCTCAAACGCCTTTGGGTATTCTATTTATTTGATCTTCTGCCCGGCGCGCTCAGTCCCACGCGCTGGTATCCAGACAGGAAAGATACAACTCTGCATCGAGCGCGAAGCAGGAATCGAAAAAATCGTGCTGCTCGTGGACGCTTTCCATCAGGAACGAATGTGCGGGGTTGATGAACTGGTAGGGGCTTTCAAGCTCATAGGAACGGTTCACATTGCGGTTCATATAAGAATCCTCCTTCTAAATAATAACTCAAAAATGAATTTGGTTGACTTTACAAATGCTTATCTCACACCGAACAGAAGCTTATCGTACGTCGGGAACGGCCAGAAGCGTTCGGCGGTCAGGGTTTCTGCCTCGTCGCACACCACACGCAGCGCCGCCATTCTCGGAAGCATCGCGTCTCTGATCTGGAACGCGGACTCGGTAACGCTGTCGATCGCCTTGATCTGGAGCGTTGTTTTTTCGAGCTCCTCCGCCGCCGCGTCGATCTGATCGAGAAGCGAGGAGAGCTTCGTGATCGTGCCGGTTTCGTATTTCGCCGGCAGCGACGGCAAAATCGCGCGTTTGGATACGAGCGTATCGGAAAGCTCCTTTGTGTAGCCGGCAACGGCGGGAAGGATTTCCTTGCGTGTCATGTCGAGCATCGTCTGCGCCTCGATGGTGACCGTCTTGACGTAGTTTTCCATCATAATTTCGTATCGCGATTCGAGCTCTGCCTTCGTGAAAATCTTGAGGCCGGTCAGCATGTCGACGTTCTTCTTTTCCAGAAGCTTCGGCATTGCGTCGGGTGTGGTTCTGAGGTTCAGAAGGCCGCGCGTTTCGGTCGCTTCCTTGATCCACGCGTCGTCGTAGCCGTTGCCGTTAAAGATGATGCGCTTGTGCTCGTGGATGGTGCGGCGGATGAGATCGTGCAGCGCGCCTTCAAAGTCCTCCGCCTTCTCGAGCTCATCCGCAAAGAGCTTTAAGGACTGCGCAACCGCGCCGTTGAGCATAATGTTCGTGCAGGCGATGGAGTTCGCGGAGCCCAGCATGCGGAACTCGAATTTGTTGCCCGTGAAGGCAAAGGGCGAGGTGCGGTTGCGGTCTGTCGTGTCGCGCAGGAACTTGGGAAGCACATGCACGCCGAGCTTCATGACCGTCTTCTCTGCCGCGTTGTAGGGTGCGTCTGCCTCGATTGCGTCGAGAATCGTGGTCAGCTCGTCGCCCAGGAAGATCGACACAACCGCCGGGGGCGCTTCGTTCGCGCCGAGCCGGTGATCGTTGCCCGCCGTTGCAACGCTGAGCCGGAGCAGATCCTGATAATCGTCGACGGCCTGAATGACCGCGCACAGGAAAAGCAAGAACTGCGCGTTTTCATACGGCGTTTCGCCCGGCGTCAGAAGATTCACGCCCGTGTCGGTCGCGATCGACCAGTTGTTGTGCTTGCCGGAGCCATTGACGCCCGCGAAGGGCTTTTCATGCAGCAAGCACACGAGCCCATGCCGGAGGGCGACCTTCTGCATGATCTCCATCGTCAGCTGGTTGTGGTCGGTCGCGATGTTGGTTGTTGTGTAAATAGGAGCCAGCTCATGCTGCGCCGGGGCGACTTCGTTGTGCTCGGTCTTGGCAAGAATACCAAGCTTCCAGAGCTCCTCGTTGAGGTCTTCCATGAATTCCGCGACCCGCGGCTTGATGGAGCCAAAGTAGTGATCGTCGAGTTCCTGCC
This sequence comes from uncultured Oscillospiraceae bacterium, assembly GCA_934668605.1. GTDB lineage: Bacteria > Bacillota > Clostridia > Oscillospirales > Oscillospiraceae > CAG-170. The sequence continues at coordinate 3,883 of CAKUNY010000106.1, forward strand.
CCTTGGGAGGCTTCGCGCCGAAAAGCGTCCTGCCGCAGAAGACGAGATCCTTGCGCTGGTCGAACATCTCCCGGTCGACGAGGAAATACTCCTGCTCGGGGCCGACGGAGGTTCTGACGCATTTGACGTCCTTATTGCCAAAGAGCTTTAAAACGCGCATCGCCTGCTTGTTGATGGCCTGCATCGAGCGCAGCAGCGGCGTTTTCTTGTCGAGCGCCTCGCCGCCATACGAGCAGAACGCCGTCGGGATGCAGAGCGTCTTGCCCTTTAAAAACGCGTAGGACGTGGGATCCCAGGCGGTATAGCCGCGCGCCTCAAACGTTGCGCGCAGGCCGCCGGACGGGAAACTTGATGCGTCAGGCTCGCCCTGGATGAGCTCCTTGCCGGAAAACTCCATGATCACGCCGCCATCGGGCGACGGAGAAATAAAGCTGTCGTGCTTCTCGGCGGTGATGCCGGTCAGCGGCTGGAACCAGTGGGTAAAGTGCGTCGCGCCGTGCTCGACTGCCCAGTCGCGCATGGCCTCTGCCACGGCATTGGCCACCTGATTATCCAGACTCACCCCTTCGTCAATCGTCTTTTTCAAGGACTTGTAGACCTTGGCCGGAAGTCTTGCGCGCATGACTCTGTCGTCAAACACCAGACTTCCGAAATAATCAGAAACCGTTTGCATGTTACGCCACTCCTTTCGTAGATTCCAAAATGAATGAAAGCCGGGGCAAGACGTCAAAAATCCCAAAAGACGCCATTGCCCCGGTTCGCTCGTTACCTGTATTCGATTGAATAAAAATAACGCAGGAAGCCATGATTCCATCAACCGTTTTCGAGGAGGTCATAGGTTCCAAGATAAGAAAAAGACGCCTTTGAGCCCCATTACTCAAAGACGCCGTTGCCTTATGCTCCGCATTATACGCGTGCCGCCCCCGTTTGTCAAGCAGATTTTTTGAAAATTTGCAGGAAATTTTTTCGCTCCTGCATTTTGCCGATCGCCCTTCATCATATTCCGCCAATTCAGGCCGCAAATATGGCGCCCGTCTTGTCTGATTGCACGAAATGTCATTTCCGCCTGCAAAGCCGATTGACAGCCGTTTTCCGGCATGCTATCATATAGCACATATGAAAACCTGTAAGTTACTGTCATTTATATATTGTAAGTAGGATGAGCAAAGGCGTTCATTCGGGCGGGGGTGGTACCTGTCCGGATGAACGCTCTTTTTTTGCGGAAAGGTTGAATCCATATGGTTTACGAAAAGGAAGAGATTCTGCAATATGTCATTGAGGAGGACGTGAAGTTCATCCGCATGACGTTCTGCGACGTGATGGGTCGGCTCAAAAACGTCTCGATCATGCCGGACGAATTGGATCGGGCGTTTTCCTATGGCATTTCCATCGACGCCTCGGCTATCTCCGGCTTTGGGGGCGACGTGTACTCCGATCTTGTGCTGCGCCCGGATGCGTCGACGCTCTGCATCCTCCCGTGGCGGCCGGAGCACGGGCGCGTGGTGCGCATGTTCTGCTCGGTGCATTACCCCGACGGGCGGCCGTTCGAGATGGACACGCGCGCCATTCTCGCAAGAGCCGTAGACGAAGCCAAAAAAGACGGCCTCACGTTCTTCTTTGGCCCCGAGATGGAGTTTTACCTCTTCCGGCGGGACGACACCGGCGCTGCGACGCGCATTCCGTATGACACGGCCGGGTACATGGACGTTGCACCGGAGGACAAGGGCGAAAACGTCCGCCGTGAAGTCTGCCTGACTTTGGAGCAGATGGGCATTCGCCCGGAGAGCTCGCACCACGAGGAAGGCCCCGGCCAGAATGAAATTGATTTCCGCTACGCAGACCCCTTGACCGCCGCCGACAACGCAGTCACCTTCCGAAGCGTCGTCTCGACCGTTGCCGCCGGAAACGGACTTTGCGCTGATTTTTCGCCAAAGCCCCTGCCGGACGCGCCGGGAAGCGGCATGCACATCAATCTCTCCGTGAAGTCATCCAGCGGCGCGGACGTGATGCCGCAGGTCATGGCGGGCATTCTGGGGCATATCTGCGATCTGACCGTATTTTTAAACCCCGTGGACGCGTCGTATCGCCGCCTCGGCTGCCGCAAAGCCCCGCGCTATATTTCGTGGTCGACGGAAAACCGCTCGCAGCTCATCCGGATCCCCGCCGCCTTCGGCGAATACCGAAGAGCCGAGCTCCGCTCTCCGGATCCCACGTGTAACCCGTATCTGGCCTTTGCGCTGCTCATTTACGCGGGGCTCGACGGCGTCCGGCAATCGTCTCCCCTGCCCGCGCCCGCCGATGTGAACCTCTTCACGGCGCCCGAGCAAGTCACGGCCGCCTACCGAAAGCTCCCCGGAACGCTCGACGAGGCCAAGCAGGCCGCGCGCGCAAGCGAATTTGCCCGCCGGTGCCTGCCGGAACCCCTCATTTCGTATTACACCCGCTGATTTCATCCCGCTCTGGAAAGGAGGCGCGCACAAATGGATAGCGTAACTCGAAGCTACAGCGTGCTGCTCGTCTCCGCGTCCGCAAAATTTATGGACTCCGTGCTCCCGCTTCTGCCGGAACGCGAGTTTTCGCCCATCACGAAGGCCTCGGACGTTTCAAGCGCGCGGCGATGTCTTTTGGAGCGCAGCTACGATCTTCTGATCATCAACGCGCCGCTGCCGGACGAGTTCGGAACAAATTTCGCCCTCGACATCTGCCAGAGCACGCAGACGGGCGTTCTTCTTCTCGTGCGCGCCGAGCAGTATCCCGACGTCACCGCGCGCGTCTGTCAGAGCGGCGTTCTGACGCTCCAGAAGCCGACCTCCCCCGCGATCTTTTCCTCTACGCTTCAGCTGCTCTGCGCCACGCGCGCGCGCCTTCGCCGCATGGAGCAGAAGACCGCGACGCTGGAAGAAAAGATGGCGGAGATCCGGCTTGTCAACCGGGCGAAGTGGGTGCTCATCGAGCAGCTCAAAATGACGGAAAACGAGGCGCACAA
>CAKUNY010000107.1 GCA_934668605.1 uncultured Oscillospiraceae bacterium
CATCGACCCCTACGAACCGTTTTGGCGCTCTGTGCGTAAAACGCTCAGCTCTCGAAGGGGCGGACGCGAAGGGTCGCGCCCAGCTTCTCGCAGATCGCCTGCGCTGATCTCTGTTCGTCCGGCGTTGTGACCTGATCGACGACGGTCATCGCCACGTGCGGCACGTATTTGGTGCACTCGTGCGTGAATTTCAGCATCGCGTCATACGAGCCGATGCCGAACTTCGAGCGCGTGAGCCGGAGATATTCCTCGGCGTCAATGGCATTGAGGCTGACGGACACTGCGTCGATCTTGCCCTCCAGCCACGGCGCGGTCGGCTCGCCCCAGATGAGATCACTCAGGCCGTTCGTGTTGATGCGGGTCTTGACCGTGTAGTTTTTCTTGATCCACGCCGCGACCTCCAGCAGGTCTTTCAGCCGCTCGGTGGGCTCACCGTAGCCGCAGAAGACGACCTCGTCCATGCTGTTTAAATCCCATTTGGAAAGCGACGCCTCGACCTCCTCCACGCTCGGCTCATGATCCAGCCACAGCGGGTCGGAGCCGTACACACTCGGCGCATTCTGCCGCAGGCAGAACGTACACGCGCAGGGACAGCGGTTCGTCATGTTCACATAGATTCCGTTTTTGACCTTGTAGGTGATAGTCATGCTCTTCATCTCAGATTTCCCCCAATTTCTTTTTAAGTCCCGCGCGGTCGAGCGCATGCCCGAGCAGCACATACACAACGCTGCTCAGCGCCACCTGCGTCAGATAGCCCGGAATGCCGAGCGCGGGCGCGGCGAAGTTTCCGGTGATGATGGCTTCGTAGAGATAATATCCGCCGACGCAGAGAACGAGCGCCAGAACGATCCCAAGGATGTTGCGCTTATTCACGAGGCTTTCCCGCTTGCTTGTAAAGCAGAACGCCGTGAGCGCCTTGATAATCACCGTGCCGGGCGCCCAGATACCGTAGCCGGAAAGCAGATCCGCCAGTCCCGCGCCGATGGCGCCGGCCGCCGCCGCGTAGGGCGCTGGAAGGAAGCTTGCCGCTAAGTACAAAAAGCCGTCTCCCACATGTGTGTAGCCCGTATGGCTCGGCACGTGGATGTACGCCGTAAAGACGTAGATGATGGCCGCCATCAGCGCCGTCAGGCAAATTCTTCTTGTTGTTTTGTTTTTCATGGCGCCACTTCCTTATCCTGTCCCAGTTCCCACAGATATTCTTCGAAGCAGATGCCGTCCGTCTCCGGAACGCCAAGCTTCTGGGTGTACAAAATGGTTTTCGTAATGAAATCCGCCGCCTTGCGGACGGAGGCCTCCAGCGGCACGCCGTTTACCAGATCAGCCGCCAGAATCGCGCCGAACACGTCGCCCGTTCCCGAGCGGTAGCCGCCCACGCGATGCGCGCAGAGCATGGCCGTTTTTCCCCGCGAGTAGACGAAGTTTCCGAGGTCGTCTCCCAGATGAATGCCAGAAATAACGATCTCCTGCGGCCCCGACTCCGAAAGTCTTTCGCAAAGCGCGGTCAGCTCGGGTTCCGTAAAATTCTCGCGGTACGGGGTACCTTCCAGAATGCAGGCCTCGGTGAGATTCGGGGTCAGCAGGTCTGCAAAGCGCAGAAGCTCGTGCATCCGCCCGGCAAGCTCCGGCGTATAGGTCGGATAGAGCCTTCCGTAGTCCCCCATCACAGGGTCGACCAGCACCTTCGTGTGCTCCTCTTTGAACCGCGCGAGAAAATCCTTGACGATATCGATCTGCCGCGCCGAGCCGAGAAAGCCTGTGGCAATGCCGTCAAAGCGTAATCCAAGCTTTTCCCATTCGCCTGCATAGGCTGGCATGTGCTCGGTGAAATCCTCGCAGAAGAAGCTCTCGAAGCCCGTATGATCAGAAAAAATCGCCGTCGGCAGCGGACAGCACTGGATGTGCATCGCCGAGATGATCGGCAGCGCCACCGCGATCGAGCACCGGCCAAAGCCGCAGAAGTCGTTGATCACGGCAAGCTTTTTCTGCCGGTTGTGGGAAGATGTTTTCTGCATGTGTCTTTCTCCCTTCCAAGCGTATCATAGCAAATGTCTGGCATTTTTGATATTGCCATTTTTATTCTTCTTTCTAAGGCCAGATTTTACAAACCGCGCGCCGCTCCCCCGCTGTCCGGCGCAGGCGGATAAAAGTTTGACGAAAATTTACAAACAGTTTTTTCGCGTCCCTTGCTTTTTTGGTTAAAGTGTGCTAACTTATATGTATCTTGATAGAAAGTTGGTATCCCCTATGAAAATTCTGCGCGCAGCAGAAGACTACCTTGAAGCGATGCTGATGATGCAGAAAAAGCACGGCTACATCCGCTCGATCGACATCGCCGAATTTCTCGGTGTGACAAAGCCCAGCGTCACCTACACCACCAAGCGTCTGAAGGAAAACGGCTACATCACGATGGACAAGGACGGCCTCATCACGCTCACCGCTGCCGGCATGGAAATTGCCTCAAGCATGCTTGACCGGCACAAAACGCTCACAAAGTTCCTCGTGAACCTCGGCGTCGACGAAATTACCGCCGAAACGGACGCGTGCAAAATGGAGCACGATCTGAGCGAGCAGAGCTACCGCGCCATCTGCGCCCACGCCGACCGGCACGGAAACACGCAAACAGACCATCTATAAGCTGACGCGCGCTCTGCGATTTTGCGGGGCGCGCGATTTTTGTCTTGATTTACAGGCTGCTTCGCGGTATGATGATGCGCGTAAAAACGCAAAGGGGTTACGTTATGCCGGGACTTGGAACCATCATCAACACAGCCGCAATCGTTGCGGGCGGCCTTCTGGGACTGCTGTTCAAAAATCTGCTGACAAAGAGCATGGAAGATACGCTTCTCAAGGCCAGCAGCGTATGCGTGCTGTTTATCGGCATCGGCGGGGCGATGTCGCAGATGCTGAAAGTCACAGACGGCGCGCTTGTAACAAGCGGCAGCATGATGCTCATCATCTGCTTTGTGCTGGGCGGCATCGTGGGAGAGCTTCTTGACCTTGAGGGAGCGTTTGAGCGATTTGGCGCGTGGCTTCGGAAAAAGACGCACAACGAGTCCGATTCCGGCTTTCTCTCCGGCTTCATTCACGCGTCTCTCACCGTCTGCATCGGCGCGATGGCAATCGTCGGCTCAATTCAGGACGGGCTTCTCGGAGACGCTTCCCTTCTTTGCGCGAAGGCGGCGCTCGACGCGGTGATCATTCTCGTCATGACGGCCTCGATGGGCAAGGGCTGCATCTTTTCGGCGATCCCGGTCGCGATTTTGCAGGGCGGTGTGACGCTTCTCTCGCGCGTGATCGCGCCCGTGATGACCGACGCGGCGATCGCGAGCCTGTCCTTTACGGGCTCGATTATGATCTTCTGCGTGGGCGTGAATCTCATCTGGGGCAAAACGATCAAGGTCGCGAACCTGCTTCCGACGCTCGTCTTTGCCGTCATTTATACCTTCCTGTTCTGAACGCAAAAATATCCCGGCGACTGTAGTAAAGCTGCAATCGCCGGGATTTTGTTTATTCTTCCGTTCGTTCGCCGGACTGGATGCGCGTGATATCGTACGGCACGGTCTGATAGACGAAGTAGTTGAGCCAGTTGCCGTAGAGCAGATGCGCGCACGAGCGCCACGTGACAAGGGGCGTTTTCTCCGGGTCGTCGCCGGGGAAATAGTGCTCCGGCACGTGGATCGGCACATTGGCCGCCACATCGCGCAGATACTCCCGCAAGAGCGTATCGCGGTCATACTCCGCGTGCCCCATCAAAAAGACCTGCCGGCCATCTTGCGTTTTGACGGCGTAAACGCCGGCCTTATCCGAGCACGAGAGGATCTTGAGCTCCGGCACCTTTTCGATATCCTCGCGCAGAACCGTCGTGTTTCTCGAATGCGGCACCCAGAACTCGTCGTCAAAGCCGCGGAAAAGCATGAAGTTCGGTTCCTCCAGCGTGTGGCGGAAGACGCCGAAGAGCTTTTCGGGAAGCGGCTTTTTCGGGACGCCATAGTGATAGTAAAGCCCCGCCTGCGCGCCCCAGCAGATGTGAAGCGTCGAATGGACGTGCGTCTTGGACCACTCCATGATTTGACACAATTCCGGCCAGTAGTCGACCTGCTCAAACGGCAGATGCTCCACAGGCGCGCCCGTGATGATCAGGCCGTCGAAATTCTGGTTTTTTACCTCGTCAAACGTCTTGTAAAACGCCAGCATATGCTCCTGCGAGGTGTTTTTCGATACATGGCTCCTGGGCGCGACGAGCTCAAGCTCGATCTGCAAGGGGGTATTTCCGAGCACGCGGGCAAACTGCGTCTCGGTGTCGACCTTCGTCGGCATCAGGTTCAGAAGCAGAATGCGCAGCGGGCGGATGTCCTGCGTGATGGCGCGCGTCTCGGTCATCACGAAGATGTTTTCCTGCCGGAGCGTCTGCGTCGCGGGGAGCTGATTGGGAATTTTAATCGGCATTCGTGATAGCCTCCAGTGCGTTCGCGATATCGGAAATCAGATCTTCCTTGTTCTCTAACCCGCACGAGAGCCGAATGAGTCCCGCCGGAACACCGGCGGCCTTCAGCTGCTCGTCGGTCATCTGCCGGTGCGTTGTGGAAGCCGGGCTCAGGCAACACGTCCTCGCGTCGGCCACATGTGTCTCGATCGCGGCAAGCTTTAATTCCCGCATGAATGCGCCCGCCGCTTCGCGTCCGCCCTTCAGCTCAAAGCACACAACGCCGCACGAGCCGTTCGGCAGATACTTCTGCGCGGTTTTATAGTAGGGGTCGGTCGGAAGACCGCAGTAGTGGACCGTTTCGACCTTCGGGTGCTTTGAAAGGTACTCTGCCACCGCCTGCGCGTTTTCGCAGTGCCGCGGCATGCGCACGTGAAGGCTCTCGAGGCCCAAATTTAGATAAAATGCACTCTGCGGCGACTGCATTGAGCCGAAGTCCCGCATCAGCTGCGCGGTGCATTTCGTGATGAACGCGCCCGCGTTTCCGAACTTCTCGGCATACGTTACGCCGTGATAGCTCTCATCCGGGGTGCACAGGCCGGGGAACTTGTCCTTGTGCGCCATCCAGTCGAAGGTTCCGCCGTCGACGATCGCGCCGCCAAGCGCCGCCGCGTGGCCGTCCATGTACTTGGTCGTCGAATGCGTCACAATGTCCGCGCCCCACTCGAACGGGCGGCAGTTGATGGGCGTTGCAAACGTGTTGTCCACGATGAGCGGCACGCCGTGCCGGTGCGCAGCCTGTGCGAAGCGCTCGATGTCCAGAACTGTCAGCGCCGGGTTTGCGATCGTCTCGCCGAAGACGGCTTTCGTGTTCGGGCGGAACGCCGCTTCGAGTTCCTCTTCCGAGCAGTCCGGCGCGACAAACGTCGCTTCCACGCCCATTTTGGCCATCGTGACGGAAATGAGGTTGAACGTGCCGCCGTAGATGCTGGACGAGGCGACAATGTGGTCGCCGTTCGAGGCGATGTTGAACAGCGCAAAAAAGTTTGCCGCCTGCCCGGAAGCCGTCAGCATTGCCGCCGTGCCACCCTCGAGCGCGCAGATCTTCGCTGCCACCATATCGCAGGTCGGGTTTTGCAGACGCGAGTAGAAATACCCCTCAGCCTCGAGGTCAAAGAGCTGTCCCATGGCCTCGCAGGTGTCGTATTTGAACGTGGTCGACTGGATGATCGGAATCTGGCGCGGCTCGCCCGACCCCGGGGTATAGCCCGCCTGAACGCAGTTGGTCTCGATGTGGTTTTTTACTTCGCGCATGATACATTCCCCTTTCAGCGTTTGTGTTTCTTCGGGTGTCTCTGAAAACCCTCTACGGAAGATACGGAAGAATCTCTTCCATGGACGAAAACAGCGCGTCCGCGCCGCAGCGCTTCAGCACCTCCGACGGACGGTAGCCCCAGGTCGCCCCGGCGGCAAAAAAGCCCATACGGCTGGCAAACTCCATGTCCGTATCGCCGTCTCCGACGTAGAAGACCTCCTCCGGCTCGCAGCCGAGCTCGCTCAGAAGCAAGTATCCTGCATCCGTCGCGGGTTTAAGCGGCCTTACACCATTGTTACCCCAAACGACGCAAAACGGCGCGTCCGGGAAATAGCGGTCAATGATTTTCTTCGCCGTCGCTTCGGTCTTGTTCGACAGTACCGCGAGCAAATAGCCGCGCTCGTGAAGCGTCCGGATGGTTTCTTCCACACCCGGGAAAAACCGCGTGTGCTCGGCGCAGTGCTCCGGGTAATAGGCAAGATAGAAGCGCAGAACCTTTTGGATATCCTCCTCGCTCGTTCCGGGCGGGACAGCTCTGGCTACAAGCTTCGGAATGCCGTTTCCGATGTACGTCCGGTACTCCTCCATTGTGTGCCCCGGAAAGTCATAGCTTGCAAGCGCCTTGTCCGCACACGCGGCAAGGTCATACAGGGTGTCCAGCAGCGTCCCGTCCAGATCGAAGACGGCGGCGCGAAATTTTTGTTTACTCATATGTATTCTCCATGCTTTGCACAGACGGGAAGCGGAACGCTCCGCTCCCCTTTCTGCCAATTACGAATTTGCCTCTCCGTGCGCTTTCTGGACGGCCTTCACGATCCGCGCGATGGCCGCGCTCAGAACCGCGTTCACGCCAAGCTCCACGAGGAAGTTCACGCCGATAAACGCCACGAAGAAATAATAGACGATGTCCGTTCCGCCCGCAAAGTCCTGCAAAATGGGGCGGAAGACTGTGAGCATGCCAACGGCGAAAACACCTGTGTTCACAATCGGCGCGCAGACGGCAGCCACGATGCAGCCGAGCGTCTGGTTTTTGGAAAGCGCCTTATAGACGAGTCCCGCGACATAGCCGCAGAGCACGGCCTTTCCGAC
>CAKUNY010000108.1 GCA_934668605.1 uncultured Oscillospiraceae bacterium
AAGGAGAAGGAAAACTGCCTCAAGCAGATCGCGATGTTTGAAAGCAAGCTCTCGAACGAAGCGTTCGTCTCGAGAGCGCCCGAGAAGGTCGTCAACGACCAGAAGGAGAAGCTCGCCAAGAATCAGGCGCTTCTGGCGCAGCTGATCGAAAGCGAAAAGCGGCTGAAAAAGTAAGAGCCCACCTTCGTTCGACCAAAGCCGCACGAGAAAAACCGTATAATGGACACGCATGGAACATCCGTGCGTGTCCATTTTTTTGATCTGGAGTGATGCAAATGAATATGACAAGCTTTTTGCAGGATAAACGGCTGACCATCGCCCTCAAGGGAGATATCGATCATCACAGCGCAAAGGATACGATGCGCATCATCGGAAACAAGATCGATATCTATCTTCCGATGGTCTGCGTGCTGGATTTTCGCGACGTGACGTTCATGGACTCAAGCGGCATCGCGATCGTAATTCACGCCATCCGGCGCATGCGGGAACTCAGAGGCGTGGTGCGGGTGGAAAATGTGCCGCCGCAGCCGATGAAGGTATTGAAGGCCTCCGGAATGGAGCGCATTGTGGTCATTGAAGAAAGGAGCATGGCGCATGAAGTGTGAAAACCAGATGGAGCTGACGTTTCCGAGCCAGTCGAGAAACGAAGGCTTCGCGAGAGCGGCCGTCGCGGCCTTTGCCGCGCAGCTTGACCCGAATTTAGACGAGCTCGGAGATATCAAAACGGCAGTCTCCGAAGCGGTAACCAACTGCATTGTCCACGCCTACCGCGACACGATCGGCATGATCACGCTCAAGTGCCGGATCCTGCCGGGAAGCGTTCTCGATATCGTCGTAAAAGACAAGGGCTGCGGTATAGCCGACGTGACAAAGGCGCGCACGCCGATGTATTCAACCGGGGGAGACGACCGAAGCGGCATGGGCTTTACGATCATGGAGAGCTTCATGACCGAGCTCAAGGTCACGTCGAGCGTTGGGCGCGGAACGACGGTACATATGAAGCGCAGGATCGTCCGCCGGGGCGAAAAGGCGTGATGGACGCGATTTTGGAGCTGATCGAAAAGGCGCAGCAGGGCGACAAAGCGGCGGCAGAGCAGCTCGTTCTGGAGAACGCGGGGCTCATCTGGTCGATCGCGCGGCGGTATTTTGGCCGGGGCGTGGAGGCGGACGATCTCTATCAGTTGGGAGCGCTCGGCTTTTTGAAGGCCATTGCGGGCTTTGACACCCAGTACGGCACGCAGTTTTCGACCTACGCCGTTCCAAAAATCGCAGGGGAGATCCGGCGCTTTCTGCGGGACGACGGCGCCGTCAAGGTCAGCCGGAGCGTAAAAGAGCGCGCCGGAACGATCAAAAAGGAGCGCCAGCGCCTCATGGCAGAGCTCGGCCGGGAGCCGACGCTGTCCGAGCTTTCCGACGCACTGGATATCCCGCCCGAGGAGATCGCAAGCGCCGAGATGGCCACCAGCAGCGCAGAATCCATCCAGCGGCAGACAGGAGAGGAGGGCATTACGCTGGAGGACGTACTGGCCGGCCCCGCGATGGAGGAGGGGATTTTGGAGCGGATGGCGCTTAAACAGGCGCTTTCCAATCTATCCGAGCGCGAGCAGATGGTCATCTCCCTTCGCTATTTCCACAGCCTGACCCAGCAGAAGGTCGCCTCCATGATCGGCGTCTCACAGGTGCAGGTCAGCCGCATTGAAAAGAAGGCGCTCGAGCGGCTGCGCACTTTTTTGTAGTGACAAATCGACAAATTTATATTAAAATAGCCTCACTACGAAAAAAGGTGAAGCTATGACACGTGATTTTGAACAGCGATTTTTAAAGGCGCGGCGCGCCGTGATTGCAGGGCGGTTTTCTTCTCTCAACGAGATGCAGCAGCAGGCGGTGCTTACGACCGAAGGGCCGCTTCTTCTGCTGGCCGGCGCGGGAAGCGGCAAGACGACCGTCCTCATTAACCGCATTGCGAACCTCATCGCCTTCGGCGAGGGTGCGGACTCTCTTGAGATTCCGGACTACATCACGGAAGACGACGTGGCGTTTCTGGAGCAGTATCTGAGCGCCCCGGAGCCGGAAAACCAGCCGCGGGCGGAAGCCCTTTCCGCGCTCCATCCGGCCGCGCCGTGGTCGATTCTCGCGATCACGTTTACGAACAAGGCGGCAAATGAATTAAAAGACCGGCTGGGAAAGCTCCTTGGCGAACAGGCGATGGACGTGTGGGCAATGACGTTCCACGCGGCCTGCTGCCGGATTTTAAGACGGGACATTGACCGCTTCGAGGGCTATTCCTCGAGCTTTACGATCTACGATACCTCCGACTCCGAGCGCGTCATCAAGGACGTTCTGAAAGATCTGAACATGGACGAAAAGACGTTTCCGCCAAGGCTCTGCCTGTCCGTCATCAGCAAGGCCAAGGACAAGGCGCAGCACGCGGACGAATTTTCGAAGGTCGCAGACCGTGCGGGGGACTACCGCATGGAGAAGATCGCGCAGATCTACGAGGGCTATCAGAAGCGGCTCCATGACGCAAACGCGCTGGACTTTGACGATATCATTCTCAAGACCGTGGAGCTCCTGGACGCGTTCGAGGACGTGCGGACGTATTATCAGCGCAAGTTCCGCTACGTGCTCATCGACGAGTATCAGGACACGAACGAGCTTCAGTACCGGCTGTCGTCTCTTCTTGCGGGCGGATATGAAAACATCTGCGTCGTGGGTGACGACGACCAGTCGATCTACAAATTCCGCGGCGCGACGATCGAGAATATTTTATCCTTTGAAAAGCAGTACCGCGGCGCGAAGGTCATCCGCCTTGAGCAGAATTACCGCTCGACGCAGTCGATTCTCAATACGGCGAACGCCGTCATTTCCCACAATCAGGGACGCAAGGGAAAGAAGCTCTGGACGAAAAACGACCCCGGAGACAAGATCACCGTCTATGAAGCGATGAACGAATCGGACGAGGCGAACTACGTCGCGGGGCGGATCTTCTCCATTTCCAAGGGGCGCAATTTCAAGGATTTTGCGATCTTGTACCGCACGAACGCGCAGTCGAACGCGTTGGAATATGCCTTCAAGCGCAACAGCATTCCCTACCGGATCATCGGCGGCACGCGCTTTTTTGACCGCGCGGAAGTAAAAGACATGCTGGCCTACCTGTGTGTGATCAACAACCGCGCGGACGATCTCCGGCTTCTTCGCATCATCAACAATCCTCCAAGAGGCATCGGCGCGAAGACCATCGAGATGGCCACCCGGCAGGCGCAGGCGGCGGGCGTTCCGCTCTACAGCGTCATTTCCGACCCCTACAGCTATCCGAGTCTGGAAAAAGCGGCGGCGAAGCTGATGACATTCACGGTTCTTATCGAGGACTGCGCCGAGCTTTTAAAGACGCTCAGCCTGCCGGACTTTTACGAAGAGCTCCTGATCCGCACCGGCTATGTCACGATGTTCGAGGGCAAGGACGACGTGGAGTCCCGGGGAAGGCTCGAAAACGTCCGAGAGCTCAAATCCAGCATCGTCAGCTACTGCGAAAATACCGACGTTCCGACGCTTGCGGGCTTCTTAGAGGAGATCGCGCTCTATACGGACATTGAGCAGTATGACGCCGAGGCCGACGCGGTCGTCATGATGACGATGCACGCGGCGAAGGGACTGGAATTTCCGCATGTATTCCTCGTGGGACTCGAAGAAGGTCTGTTTCCGGGCAGCCGCTCTCTGGGCGACCCCGAGGAAATGGAGGAAGAGCGCCGGCTCTGCTATGTCGCCATCACGCGCGCCAAGCGCTCGCTCACGATCTGCTACGCCCGGCAGCGCATGCTCTACGGCCGGACGACGACAAACATCGCCTCGCGCTTTGTAGATGAGCTTCCGCCCGAATGCATCGAAAAAATCGAGCAGCCGAAGCCCAAATACGACCAGCCGCGCGACTACGGAAGCTTCGGGCGGGTTTCCATCTACGGAGACTATGAATCCTATTCTCCGCGCCCGGCGGGAAGCGCGCCGAAACGGGCGTATTCCTCCGTCATTTCGGAGGGAAAGAAGGCTGCGCCAAAGGCGGAGTTTTCCAAGGGCGAGATGGTGCAGCACAAGGCCTTTGGCCGCGGCATGGTCTTGAGCGTCATTCCGATGGGAGGCGACGCGCTGTTGGAAATTGCCTTTGACAACGTGGGCACCAAGCGCCTCATGGCCAACACGGCAAGCCAGCACATGACGAAATTGTAACCGGCATACGGCCGCCGCTTCCGGCATAGACTGGTAGCCGGAGGTGGTGGCGATGAACCGGCAAAAACGGCGCAGGCGGCGCTTGACGCTCCTGTTTCTGCTGCTTTTCCTCACGGGAAACGTTGTGCTTTTGCAGCTTCGCATTGCGCCGATGCTGCGAAAAATCGCGGAAAATCAGGTCGTGAACGCGGTCTCCGACGCCATCTTCCGCGCCGTCACGCGGCAGCTGCAAACCGGAAGCGTCGACTACAGCCGGATCATCGGCCTTGAAAAGGACGCGTCCGGCAAGGTTTCAGCGCTCACGACCGACATGGAGCAGATCGCGACGCTCAAATCGGAGGTGCTGACGCTTCTTGATGAAGAGCTCGCGAGGATGAACGACGAGGAAATTTCCGTGCCGGTGGGAAGCTTGTTGTTCCCGACGTTTTTTGCCGGGCGCGGGTTTTCGATCCCCGTGCGCGTGCTTGCGCTCAACAGCACGAACGCTGATTTTTACAGCCAGATCCAGTCGCTTGGCATCAATCAGAGCGTCCAGCAGATCCGCATTACCTTTACCGTCAGCTTATCATTCCTCACACCGGTTGGAATTTCCGACACGGACGTGACGAGCGACGTGCTGGCGGCGCAGACGATTCTCCTCGGCGATGTGCCGGAGAGCTATTTATACCTTGGTTAAACGAGAGGAAGTACCAATGGAAGCACAAAAAGAGATATTAGACCTCACAAGAGAGCTCGAGCATGCGGGGTTTTTATATTACGTGAAGGATGCGCCGGAGATGTCGGACTACGACTATGACCGGAAGCTCCGAAGACTGGAAGAGCTCGAGGCGCAGTATCCGGAGCTTGCCCAGCCCAACAGTCCGACCAGACGCGTCGGCGGGCAGGCGCTTGAGCAGTTTGTGAAGGTGCGCCACGCCGTGCCGCTCGAGAGCCTGCAGGACGTGTTTTCGTTCGACGAGCTGCGGGAATTTGACGAAAGGCTCCGAAAAGACGAGCCGGAAGCCATGTACAGCGTCGAGCCCAAGATCGACGGGCTTTCCGTGGCGCTGGAGTATGTAGACGGCGAATTTGTCCGCGGCGCGACGCGGGGTGACGGGCTCATCGGGGAGGACGTGACGGAAAACCTCAAGACCGTGCGCTCCATTCCGCTGCATTTGGACGGCGCGCCCGCGCATCTCATCGTCCGGGGCGAGGTCTATATGCCGCGGGCGAGCTTTGAAGCGCTGAACGGGGCACAGGAGCAGGCCGGAAAGCCCCTCTTTGCCAATCCCAGAAACGCGGCGGCGGGCTCTTTGCGGCAGCTTGACCCGAAAATTGCCGCACAGCGGAAGCTCGATATCCTCGTGTTCAATTTGCAGCTGGCCGAGGGCGCGACGTTCCAAACGCACACGCAAACGCTCGACTATTTAAGAAATCTCCGCTTCAAGGTCATCGACTACAGGCTCTGCAAAACGATCGACGAGGCGGTGACAACCATTCAGGGCATAGGCCAGACGCGCTACGACCTTCCGTATGACATTGACGGCGCGGTCGTAAAGCTCAATGATCTTGCCGGGCGCATCCGCATGGGAAGCACGGCGAAGTTTCCGCGCTGGGCGGCGGCATTTAAATATCCGCCCGAGGTCAAGGAGACTGTCTTGCAGGATATCGTCGTGCAGGTCGGGCGGACGGGGGTCTTAACGCCTCGAGCCATTGTCGCGCCGGTGCACCTGGCGGGAACGACGGTGACGGCGGCGACGCTTCACAATCAGGACTTTATCACGCAGAAGGATATTCGCATCGGAGACACGGTAAAAATCCGCAAGGCAGGGGAGATCATCCCCGAAATTCTCGAGGTCGTGAAGGATAAGCGCCCCGAAGAAGCGGAGCCGTATTTCCTTCCTGACCGGTGCCCGGTCTGCGGCGCTCCGGTCGAGCGCGATGAGGACGGCGCTGCGCTTCGATGCACGGGCGCGGAATGTCCGGCGCAGCTGTCGAGGAATCTTGCGCACTTTGTCTCGCGTGAGGCGATGAACATCGACGGCCTCGGCAGCGCCATTATCGATCAGCTGATTGAAGAGAAGATGCTTTCAAACCCGGCAGATCTATACTCCCTTGATTTTGAAAAGCTCGCGACGCTTCCGGGGCTCGGGCAGAAGTCGGCGGACAATCTCAAAGGGGCGATCGACAAGAGCCGGGAGAATGACCTGTCGCGTTTACTTTGCGCCTTTGGCATCCGGCAGGTCGGCGTGAAGGCTGCAAAGGTGCTGGCCTCCCATTTTGGCACGCTTGACGCACTGATGAATGCTTCGAAGGATGAACTCCTGGCCGTTCCGGATGTGGGCGAGACGACGGCGGATGCGCTGCTTAGTTGGTTCCAGAGCCCACAGTCGCAGGATTTGATCGCGCGTCTTCGCGCGGCGGGCGTGAACTTTGCATCGCACAACCAGGTCACGGACACGCGCTTTGCGGGAAAGACCTTCGTTCTGACGGGCGCATTGAGCCTCTTCACGCGTGACGAGGCAACGGCAAAAATTGAATCGTTTGGCGGCAAGGCGGCGGGCTCGGTGTCCAAAAAGACGAGCTACGTCGTGGCCGGGGAGAACGCGGGCAGCAAGCTCAA
>CAKUNY010000109.1 GCA_934668605.1 uncultured Oscillospiraceae bacterium
AGCCCAGACCGTTCAAGCTGAAGATCTGGGCTGTTGCTTATCTTAATGAGATTAGGTTTTACCGGGGGGTTCCTTTTTTATTCTGCTCTCAAGCGGTACGTTAGGCCTCTGGGGTAGAAAAAGCGCAGGGCTTTGGGCTCTAACCGGATATGAAGGCTGTCTGTGTGAAGGGCTTCGCCGTCGATATTTACGACCGAGGGCGCGTCGCACGCGATGTTCAGCTCCGTGCAGCGCTCGTGGCGGATGAGGTGCGGATAGTCGGCGTATTTTCCCTTCTGGTACTTGCCGATCACGGCCGCGACCTGTAATAAGCTCACCTTCTTGACCAGCAGCACATCCAGAAGTCCGTCGTCCGGCTCCGCCTCGGGAACGGGATTGAACCCGCCGCCGTACCAGCGGCCGTTGCACACGCAAATCAGCGTCTGCTCGGCGTCGATCCGTTCGCCGTTTACGTCCACCACATAGTGCGCGCTGCGGCCGGAAAGAACGTTCGCCAGAATCGATAATATGTACGCCCCCTTGCCGGAGACAAACGGAAGCCGCTTGAACCGGGCGATATCCGTCCCGATTTTTGCGTCCAGGCCGATGGATAAGATATTCGCGCAATACGTTCCGTTGCAGCGAATTAAGTCGAAGCGCGTCTCGTCTGCGTCGAGCAATCGCTCGAGATCGAAAAACGGTGCGGTGTCGGAGAAGACCTTGATAGAGTCGTTGCCGGAGCCGCCCGGATAGTGCGTCACTGCGGCGTTGGGGAAGCCTGCCATGCCGCAGACGACCTCGTTGAGCGTGCCGTCGCCGCCGCAGGCATAGAGCCTGACCTCCTCGCCGGATTCTGCCGCGCGCTTCGCGATCGCCTTGCAGTCGCCGGGGGCTTTCGAGACGCAGATTTCATAGGTAAGCCCCCGTTCCCCGCAAATGCGCTCGATCTCCTGCGTAAAGCGCGGGGTCTGGTCAAATTTCCCGGCGGCGGGGTTCAGAATAAAAACATGCTTCATGGCGGGAACTTTCTCCTTTGTGGATCGTCTGAAAAGTACAGGCGCTTAAAAATACATGTAGACGTTGCATTGCAGCCGCCCGTTATAGAGCTTGCGCTTCTTCGCCGCCTGCTTTCCAAAATAGTGCTCAAACTCGGGCTCGGAGGAAATGATATACTTCTTCCAGCCGTCGGCAAATTTCACGTGCCGGCCAAACGCCCGGTAGAGCTGCTGGGCGCTTCGCTGCTCGAGCATGCGCTCGCCGTATGGCGGATTGCAGACCATCACGCCCTTATCCGTCGGCAGGCTCATCTTCGTCGCATCCGCCTCGCGGAAATCAATCAGCTTCCCGACGCCCGCTTTTCTGGCGTTGTCGCGCGCAATATCCAGGGCTGCCGGGTCAATATCGGTGCCTAAAATGCGGTAGTCGCCGCGGTATTCCTTGTCCAGCGCCTCCGTTCTCGCCTCGCGCCAGACCTCCTGCGGGACGCACGCCCACTTCTGCGCGCCAAACGAGCGGTTCATCCCCGGCGCGCGGTTGAGCGCGATCATCGCAGCTTCAATGCAGATCGTGCCCGAGCCGCAGAACGGATCCCAGAAAAAGTCCCGCCCGCGGTATCTGGCAAGGTTCACCATCGCCGCCGCCATCGTCTCATGAAGGGGCGCGAGATTCGCGTTTTCGCGGTAGCCCCGCTTGTGAAGGCTCACGCCGGAGGTATCCAAAAAGATCTCGCAGTGATCCTTCATGATCGAAAATCGGATCTGGTATGTCGCGCCCGTCTCGGGAAGCCACGAAAGGCCATAGTTTGAGCCCAGCCGGTCGACCGCCGCTTTTTTCACGATCGCCTGACAGTCCGGCACGGAGTGCAGCTGGCTGTCCAGGCTGTAGCCCTTGACCGGGAACGCGCCGTCTTTTGGAATGAAGTTCTCGAGCGCAATGTGCTTGACGCCCTGATAGAGGTCTTCAAAGCTCTTCGCTTCAAACTGTGCGAGCAGAATCATCACCCGTTCGCCCATCCGGCAGCAGAGGTTCGCCTTTGCCATCGCGGCAAAATCGCCGTCAAAGAAAACGCGCCGGTCTTCGACACGGACATTCGAGAGGTTCAGCCGCCGGAGCTCGTCTCCGACCAGACCCTCGAGGCCAAACAGACACGGTACGCAAAAGGTCATTGTATGCATGCAGGTTCTCCCATATTTCGTAAATTCGTCCATATTTCGCAATACACATTAGTATAATGAAAATCCGGCAAAATAGCAATGCATTTCTTTTTAATTTCACGTTCTTTTTACGAAGAGGACATGACATTTTCGATTTCATCCGGTATACTGATAGCATAGAAGGGAGGTTGATGTAAATGGTCTATGTATGGCTCGGGCTGATCGTGGCGTTCATTGTTCTGGAGGCCGCGACAGTGAATCTGGTTTCGATCTGGTTCATCGGCGGCGCGATCGCGGGGCTCGTGTGCGCGATTCTGGGTGTGCCGGCGCTTTTGCAGTGGGCGGTATTCATTGGCGTGTCGGCAGCTTTGCTCGCGCTTTTGCGTCCGCTTCTGAAAAAATACCTGCGCGTCAAGCCCACAAAAACAAATGCCGACCGTCTGGTCGGGCAGGAGGCGCTTGTCACGGAGCAGATCGATAACCTCCGCGAAACGGGCGCGATCCGCATAAACGGCGTACTCTGGACGGCAAAAAGCGCAGACGATACGCAGATTTCTCCCGGCACGCGCGTCGTCATTGCGCGCATCGAGGGCGCAAAGGTCTATGTAAAGCCCGCCGAGGTTCCGGCGGAAGCATAAGTCATTTTGAACGTCAGAAACAGGAAAGAGAACAGTTTTTAAGGAGGATGTTTTATGGAATGGATTCCCGTACTCGTCATTGCGGTGCTGGCGCTGATCGTCATTGTCCGCAACATCTATGTTGTCCAGCAGTCGAGAGCCTACGTCGTTGAGCGCCTCGGTGCGTTCAGCAACGTCTGGACGGTCGGCATTCACTTTAAGGTGCCGTTCGTCGAGCGCGTGGCCAAGAAGGTCAGCCTCAAAGAGCAGGTGCTCGACTACCCGCCCCAGCCCGTCATTACAAAAGATAACGTCACCATGCAGATCGACACCGTCGTCTATTTCCAGATCACCGACCCCAAGCTCTATGCCTACGGCGTGGAGCATCCGATGATGGCGATGGAGACCCTCACGGCGACGACGCTGCGAAACATCATCGGCGACCTCGAGCTTGACCAGACGCTCACCTCCCGCGATGTCATCAACACGCGCATGCGGGCGATCCTCGACGAAGCGACCGACCCCTGGGGCATTAAGGTAAACCGCGTCGAGCTCAAGAACATTCTTCCTCCGCAGGACATTCAGAACTCGATGGAAAAGCAGATGAAGGCCGAGCGCGACCGCCGACAGGCCATCTTGCAGGCAGAAGGCGCAAAGCACAGCCAGATCCTCGTTGCCGAGGGCGAAAAGGAAGCGGCTATTTTGAAGGCGGACGCGGAAAAACAGGCGGCAATTTTAAGAGCAGAGGCCGAAAAAGAATCCGCGATTCTCAGAGCCGACGGCGAAGCGCAGGCCATTCGCGCGGTGCAGCAGGCGCTGGCCGATTCTCTTGCGATGCTGAACGAAAAGGCGCCGAACGATCAGGTGCTCAAGCTCAAGGCATTGGAGGCCATGCAAAAGGTTGCGGACGGCAAGGCGACGAAGATCATCATTCCGTCCGAGCTTCAGGGTCTAGCAGGACTCGCCACAGGCATTACAGAAGCGGTAAAGGAAGCGAAGTAAGATGGCAAAAAAGAAGGGCGAACGCTTTATCAAGGTTCACGAGGAAGGAAGCGGCTTCGGCTGGCTGAGAACCGTATGGGTCGACAAGCAGACCGGCGTCAATTATCTCTTCGTGAACTCCGGCTACGCGGGCGGCATGACGGTTCTGCTCGGCGCAGACGGCAAGCCTGTTATTACTCCGGTTCCCAATACGTACGCGGACGATTGACCCGTTGGCTTTTTCCGCAATGCTTCCAAACTACGCGCAGGGGTCGATGTGTTCCATCGACCCCTGCGCATATTTGTAAGGTTCACGAAATAGAACGAAAAGCCATTATGACGGCTGCTGCCGCAGAAGCGCGAGCTGATAAAACGCAACGGCGCTGGCCGCGGCAACGTTCAGAGAATCCACACCGTTCGTCATCGGAACCGTCACGGTGTGATCGCAGACCGCGATCGTAGAGGCCTTGAGTCCCGGTCCTTCCGAGCCCATGACGACGGCAAGCTTTGAAATCTCGTGCAAGGCCGGATCCCACAGAACCTTCGCGTCCTCGCGCAGCGCCATCGCGACGCTCTCGAAGCCGTTTTCATGCAAAAGCGCCTGCCAGCCATCGTCCGGAAGATATGCCCACGGCACAAAAAAGACGTTTCCCATGCTCACGCGGATGCAGCGCCGGTAAAGCGGGTCGGTACAGCTTTCGGTGAGCAGCACCGCGTCTACCCCCAGCGCCGCCGCCGAGCGGAAAATCGCCCCGAGGTTCGTGGGGTTCATCACGTCCTCCAATACGGCGACGCAGGAAGCACGTTTTAAAAGCGCCTCCGCGCGCTTGGGCTCCGGCCTTCGCATCGCACAGAGCATCCCGCGCGTGAGCGCATACCCCGTGAGCCGCTCGAGAACCGGAAGCTCCGCCGTATAGACCGGCAGATCCGCCGGGCATCTGGCCAAAATCGTCTCCGCCTTGGGAAGAAGCCGCGTTTCTATGAGAAACGACACGGGCGCAAATCCCGCGTCCAGCGCCCGCTCAATGACCAGCGCGCTCTCGGCGATGAAAAGTCCGTCCTCAGGTTTTTCACGGCAGACCAGCTGGTTTTCGCTCAGCCGGGCATAGATATTGAGCGCCGGGTCATCAAAGTCCGTAACTGGAATGATCCGTCCCATGCCTAGAGCCCCAGTACGCGCTCGATCATGTGCGCCACGCCGTCTTCCTCGTTTGTTTCCGTCACCGCGTCGGCGCAGGACTGAACTTCCTCGGACGCGTTCCCCATCGCCACGCCGAAGCCTGCCGCGCGGAGCATCGAATAGTCGTTCGTGCCGTCGCCGAAGGCCATGCACTGCCCGATGGGCACACCGATTTTTTCGCACAAAAAGCACAGGGCGCTGCCTTTCGTTGCGTTTTGAGCATTGATCTCAATGTTGTTTCCGAGCGAACTCGACACCGCGTAGCCCGGAAAGCGTGCGGTGATCTCGCGGATGGTCGCCTGCTTGTCGTCCGGGTTGCGGAAAAACGCGATGATCTTCTGCACGGAGTTGTGCTGCGCGGTTACAGCGTCGAGGTCTTCGTCGGTCTGATAGCTGCGGCGCATGAGCGCGGCCGTGGCGGGCGTCGCGGCGACGGCTTCAATCTCCGAGAAGTCCTCCCGGCTCATGTGGCCGAGGCCGTCAATATACACGCCGCGCAGGACGTTGCGCGACTTGAGAAAATCGAGCATGCACATGGCCTGCTGCGGCGTTAACTCCTCTCGCAGAAGCGTTTTGTCCTCAAAGCTGTCGTAAACCTGCGCGCCGTTGACGAGAATGTGGTAGCGGGTCAGGCTTTTATCCAGCAGCGGCTCGGGAAGCGAGCGCAGCAGTCTGCCCGTCGATGGAACGAGCAGCACGCCTCTTTCCCGCGCGGCCAAGAGCGCTTGCATGGTGCGCGGAGAGATGGATTTGTCGGAGCGCAGCAGCGTTCCATCCAGATCGAAGGCAATCAGGCGAATATCCATGGGATGTCCTTTCTGGTTCAGGAAAACCGGTTCAAAATGGCGGTCAGCTGTGTGGGGTCTACGCTTCCGATCGGAAGGAACGGGTCAAGCGGCTCCGTATACTCCCCAATCTGCTTGCAGAACCACGACACATCGCGCCAGCCCTGCTTATAGCCGACGTTATGGAGCGTCGAGACCCGCGAAAAGCCGAGCGTAAGGTGCATGGCCTCGCTTCTGGGATTCGGCGTTGTGACGATACCATAGACCGACTTGACGTTTTGCAGATGTAAGAGCGCGAAAAGCGCTTCGTAGAGCGTCCGGCCAATGCCTTTTCCGCGCGCATCGGGGCGGAGGTAGACGGAGAGCTCCGCCGACGGACGGTAAGAGATACGGACGGCAAATTTGTGCGCGTACGCATAGCCGAGGATCCGGCCGTTTTCCTCCCAGACGATCCACGGATACTCCCGCTGCACCGTCTCGATGCGCGAGGCGAAGTCCTCCTGCGTGGGGACTTCCTGCTCAAAGGTGATGGTGGTTTCGATATACGGCGCGTAAATGGCGAGCATCGCCGCGCAGTCGTCCGCTGCTGCAAAACGAATCATATCAACACTTCCCCAATATAAGTAACACCATCATAGCATACAGAAAATGACCTGTCAATTTGTCGCAAATGGAAAAGGACGCGGCGCTTTTGTCGGCTGAGCGCACAGCAAAACCGGGTGAGGCACCATGCCCCCACCCGGTTCAAATCTGTTCGCCCGATTACTGCATATCAATATGTTTCTGGATCCGATTGATGATCATTTCCAGCGCGATGAGGTTCTTGCCGCCCTCGGGCACGATGAGGTTCGCGTTTTTCTTGCTGGGTTCGACGAACTGCTCGTGCATGGGCTTGACCGTTGTCAGATACTGCTCGATAACGGAATCGATCGTCCGCCCGCGCTTTTTGACGTCGCGCCGGATTCTTCTGCACAGGCGCACGTCCGCGTCGGCGTCGACAAAAATTCGGATGTCCATCTGATCGCAAAGAACCGGGCTCGCAAAAATCAAAATGCCCTCGACCACGATGACCTTGCGCGGCTCGATGGTGATCGTCTCCTCTGCGCGGTTG
>CAKUNY010000110.1 GCA_934668605.1 uncultured Oscillospiraceae bacterium
AAAGCATTTATGAAGAAACAGATCAGCTGTTGCCTGTTTGCGGGATTTCCCGCTCACCAGCTTCCCTGTGACTATAGAATACTTTTTTTGAGGCTTTCGTTGGTGAACAGACTGTAAACGAACCATGAAGAATTCTTAAAAACCGTTCAAAATTGAAAATTGCTTAACGAAACCGCTTCGCGTAGCCGCAGCGGCGGCAGAGCGGATGGGAAAGCTTATGCGCGGAAAATCCGGAAAGAAGCTCTTTTGCGGGCGTATCGTCCAGAATTTGAAGCAAATCCTGCGAAAAAAGATTTCCAAGCGGAATATCCCCTTCGTGGTCGAGACAGCACGGGACGACCGTTCCGTCCGCCAACACGGCGATCTGGTCACGAAGGGCGCGGCACGTTCCATGCGCGGACTGCTCGGCAAGCGATAAGTCCGGCCAGTCGAATTTTTCGGCGTAGTGGACGAACACGCGCTCGCGCAGGCGAAAGCCCCACGTATTTTTGACCCACGGCTGGGGGAAAACAGCCTCGAGCGTTTTTAAAATCGTGCCGTTCTGCGCGTGCTGCCCCCGCGTCGTCTCGCCGTCCAGATTCCAGAGCCGGAGATCGACGAGCGTTCCCGCCTCGTCCGCTTTTTTTGCAAATGAGAAGCAGCCGGAAAGATAGGCCTCGAAATCGCCCGGGGCGTTTGCCTCAAACGAGTGAAGGCTCACGTTGATCTTATAGAGTGCGGGCGAGGAAAGAAGCATGGTTTCCCGCGCGGGAAGGAGCGTCCCGTTCGTCGTGATCACCACGCGAAAGGAAAGCTCCCGGCAGATATCGAGAATTTCGCCCAGCTGCGGATGAAGAAGCGGCTCGCCCAGCACATGCAGGTACAAATACTCCGTGTATGGCCGGAGCTTTTTGCAGAGCAGGCGAAACTCCGCCGGGCGCAGCGTGCGCGCGGGGCGCCTCGTCTTCGGGCAGAAGCTGCAAGAGAGGTTGCAGCGGTTCGTGATCTCAAGATAGCATCTGGAAAAACGCATGGCGGGCTCCTTCCTGTGTCAATTTTAATATTTTAGCACATGAGCAGCCGCTTGAACAGACGCGAAAGCTATGGTATAGTGAGAAAAAAGAGAGGAGAGGATTCTATGGACTACGGTACACGGGCAAAGGAAAATTTTCTGAACGGCTACAACTGCGCGCAGGCGGTGTTTCTGGCCTGTACGGAGGATATGGGGCTGGACACCGAGATAAGGGCGCGCATCGCCTCGTCCTTTGGCGGCGGCATGGGCGGCATGCGGCAGGTCTGCGGCGCGGTGAGCGGCATGCTGATGGCGCTGGGGCTCAAATACGGGTATTCTGACCCCAAGGACAAAAGCGGCAAGGCTGCGCAGTATGAGGTCATCCGGGCGCTGGCGGACGAGTTTCAAAAGGAAAACGGCTCGATCATCTGCCGCGAGCTCTTGGGTCTGGACGAAAACTTCAAGCCCAAGCCCCCCGAGGCGCGCACGGAGGCGTACTATAAAAAGCGCCCGTGCGGCGATCTGTGCCGGCAGGCTGCCGAAATTTTTGAGCAATACGAAAAAACGCGTCAGGAAGCCGGGAGGTAAATGCCGCAGACATCCTGTATGGGAATCAGAATCCGGATGGGAGGACAGGAACATGCAGAGGATCAAAAGCTTAAATGGTTATCAGAAAGGGCTCCTGCTTCTGCTGCTCGCGATGGCGCTGGTGTTTGCGGTGGTCTATCATGCGACCGTTTCGCGCGTGGGCATTTTGTATCAGGACACGATTTTTGTTCCGGAGGAGGAAGGCGGCGTTAGCGTCTATTCCGGAAAAATCCGGGGCGAACGGGCGCAGATTACCGTATCGGAAGGCCGAAGCGTTGTCTTTCAGTGCGGGGACAAAACGTATGGCCCCTATACCGTGAGGGAAGACCCGACCGCGCTGCCGGAGCTTGAGATTGGAAGCGAGGGCATGACGGGCGTAGAGCTCCGGGAAGGAGAGCAAATCCTGTTTCGCGGTGGCTTCTGGCAGTCCGGCGAGGATTACTGGCTGTGCAATGAAGATGGGGACATGGAGCTTCCCGGAATCGCTTATACAACCGACGACGGCGTCCAAAGAGACGCAGACGGCAGCGCCGTCGACCCTATGGAGCCCGCGCCCTCCGATATCCTGCGGCTGGTCTATGGAACGGAGCTGACGCACAAGGGGAGCTGGCTCGCGTGGCTCGGCGCAGTGTTTATCAGCTTCGTGTCTGCGGTTTCCATCTTGTACGCGGACGAGCTGTTCCGGTTTAACCTGTCCTTCCAGATTCAAAACGCTGAGGCTGCGGAGCCGTCGGAGTGGGAAATGGTGGGGCGCTACATCAGCTGGACAGTGTTTGCGATCGCAGCGCTGGTCATCTATTTTCTGGGCTTGCAGTAGTCCGGTCACCGCACCATTTTCAAAAGCGCACAACGCAAAAAAAGGGGCTGCCTCACGAAGAGGCAGTCCCTTTCAGGTTATTCGGAAGTTTTGTCATGTTCGGTTGGCTGCTCAGCGGCGGCTTTTTTGGCTTCGCGCTTGGCTTTCGTCTTGCGGACGATTTTCCGAACCAGAAGGAAGAGCGCGAAGACGATCAGCACGAACAGCACCAGACCCGGCAGCATCGAGGCAAGGTCAATGCAGAAATACTGAAGACCGCGCACGAAGCTCCGCCAGCCGTCGGAGAACGCGCTCGAGAGCTTTTCGCCGAAGCTTCTTTGCACAGGAACGGTCGGCGTGTAAATTTCGACCTCCTGCAGGTTCAGGTTGATCGTCGAATAGGAAATCTGCAGATCGAGATTTTTGAGGTTTCGCTCAATGGACTCGAGCTCATACCGGACGTCTGCCAGGCGCTGCTCGAGGGCGATGAGGCTTTCTACATCCTCGCTCTTTTCGAGCATCGAAAGCAGCCTTTCCTCCTGCGTGCGCAGAGACGAGAGCCGCGCCTCATAGTCTGTGTACTGCGAGGTCACGTTTTCGGCGTACCGGCTGATGGAGGTGACGTTTCCGATGCCCTCGGTCTGATGGAGGAACTCTTCAAAGCGGGCGGCGGGGACGCGGATGGTGTAATATGCCCAGCGATTGATAACGCTCGTCGTGCCGTCGTCATTGTAGCGCGTGTCGCCGTTGATGTCCGAGCGCTCGATGAAGCCGCCAAAGCTTGCGATCTGCGCGTCGAGCGTTGCAATGGCCGCGTCAAAGTCGGTGGTCTGGGCGGAGAGGTCTGCCGAGTAGATGATCTTGGAGGCAACGTCGGTCGTGGTCGCCTCGGGCGCTTCATCCTGCGTGACCTCGGTCGTCATGGCGAGCGCGCCGTTTTCGGATTTCGTGTCCTCGAACTCGGCGGTCTCCTCCGTCATCGCCGCGGCGGGCTCTTCCATCGGCGCGGAATCATAGGCGTAGGAAGCGCTGTTGGATACCGAGGCCGCTGTTTCGGTGGCGTATTTGCTGCTGGACGCGCAGGCGGTGAGGCTCAGCGCGAGAACGGTCAAAGCCAGCAGGACGGCAAGCAAACGGGTATACTTTTTCATGATCCTTGCTCCTTTCATTTGTACGAGGGAAGATGTGTTTTTTGTTGGTCATCTATCCAGACGACAAAGCGGGGGAAGGGTTGCACATATTTTGAAAAAATTGTGAAGGAATCTCAGAAATCCGCGTCGATCGGAAATTCCGCCTCTGTGACCGAGAGCTCGTAGGCCGTGCGGGTGAAGCTCTCGCCATCGATGACCTTGATGTAGTCCCGGCTTTGCAGGCGGCCGGTCACGTGGAGCTTTGCCCCGGGAAGGGCGTTTGCCGCCTCCTGCGCGCTTCTGCCCCAGAGAATGCAGGGGATGTAGTCCGTGCGGCGGTATGGCCGGGGAACGGCCAGCATCACGTCGCAGATCTCCCGGCCAAGGGGCGTGCGGCGATAGACCGGCGGCTTGCAGACAGAGCCCGTGAGGCGCACGTCATTTTGCGCGGGAGCGTCGGTCGTGGTGAGCGTTTCGGCGTAGACCGAGATGATGAGCCGTCTGCCCTCCGGCGCGCGGTTGTTGAACGAGCGGATCTGCCCGGTGATGGCAATGCGTTCGCCGCGAAAGAGGTCGGCCTCGTTCAGAACGTCCTCCGCCGCGAGCACGGGCAGAAGATCGACCGCGCCCGACAGACGTTCGACGCAAAGGGTAAACCGGTAGAATTTCCGGTCGTGGTTGGTGTGCGAGTATTCCGGCAGGGTTTCCAGCGCGCCGGTGAGCGCAATGCGGTTGGCTGCGTTTTCCATTCTTCCACCTCATTTAGTTCGTATGGGAAACTATATGAGGCGGCTTTCCCGCTTATGCCAGCGGCGGAAAAATCAGGGCGTTCGCTTTGCCGCCATCCTGCGCGCGCGGCCATTGGGCGCTTTTTTCGCGTTTGCGGCGGGGGCGGCAGATTTCTGCGGCTGCGCTTTTTTCATGGGCGCGGGCTTTTGGGGCGCATTCGGCTGCTTTCCGGTCTTTTTGGGCGCGGCGTTTTTCGTTGGCTGCGCCGGTTTGCCGGGCTGCTTTTTGTTCGGCGCGGACTTTTGCGGCTGCTTTGCGTCGGATTGTTTCTGCTGCGGCTTTTTCTCCGGCTGATTGGATTTCTGCCCGGCGGCTTCTCCCTTGCGCGGGCGGATGAGGCACTGAGAGCTGAAGCCGATCAGATCCTCCCGGTGCGCAAGCTCCAAGGCTTCGTGGACAAGCTTATAGTTTTTCGGGTCTTTATACTGCATGAGCGCGCGCTGCATCGCCTTTTCGCGCGGGTCTTTGGGGACATAGACCGGCTGCATCGTCCGGGGATCCAAGCCGGTGTAATACATGACGGTCGATAGGGTCGAGGGGGTCGGATAGAAATCCTGCACCTGCTCGGGCTGGTGGGAAATATCGCGCAGATATTCCGCCAACGCGACCGCGTCCTTCATCGTACAGCCCGGGTGAGACGACATGAGATAGGGAACGAGGAACTGGTTCATACGCTCCTGGCGATTGAGCTCGGCGTATTTTTCCGCGAAGCGCAGATAGACGCTGTGCTTCGGCTTTCCCATCTTCTCCAGAACCGCGTCCGACACATGCTCCGGCGCGACCTTTAATTGCCCGGAAATGTGGTAGCGCACGAGCTCCTTGAAAAACACGTCCGAAGAATCGGCCAGCACGTAGTCAAAGCGGATGCCGCTGCGGATGAAGACCTTCTTGACGCCCGGAATCGCGCGGAGCTTGCGGAGAAGCGCGAGATAGTCCGAGTGGTCGGCGACCAGGTTTTTACACGGCGAGGGGAACAGGCACTGCCGGTTCTGACAGGCACCTCTCGTGAGCTGCTTTTTGCATGCCGGCTGCCGGAAATCCGCCGTGGGGCCGCCGACGTCGTGGATGTAGCCCTTGAAATTGGGGTCGCGCGTCATGAGGCAGGCCTCTTTTAAAAGCGACGCATGCGACCGGGACTGGATGATGCGCCCCTGATGGAACGTCAGCGCGCAGAAATTACAGGCGCCAAAGCAGCCCCGGCAGGACGTCAGGCTGAACTGAATTTCGGAAATCGCGGGCACGCCGCCGAGCGCTTCGTAGCTCGGGTGATACGTCCGGCAGTAGGGAAGATCGTAGACCGCGTCCATCTCCTGCTGCGAAAGCGGCTTTTGCGGCGGGTTCTGGACGACGAATTCATGGCTTGAATAGGGCTCTAAGAGCCGCTTGGCCGAAAACGGGTCGGTGTTCTGGTACTGAAGATAGAAGCTCTCGGCGTATTTGCGCTTGCTTTTCTGAAGCTCGGGGTAGCTCGGGAGCTTTAAATACGAGAGATTTTCGTCCGGCGCTTTGATTTTGAAAACCGTGCCGTCAATGTAGGTGATATCGTGGATATCCATCCCGTCGTTGAGCGCGTCGGCAATCTCAATGATCGCGCGCTCTCCCATGCCGTAGATGAGAAGGTCTGCCTGTGCGTCCAAAAGCACCGAGCGCTTGAGCTTATCCGACCAGTAGTCGTAGTGCGCAAGGCGGCGGAGGCTCGCTTCAATGCCTCCGATGATAATGGGCGCTTTTTTGTAGCGCTGGCGAATTAAGTTGCAGTAGACCGTCACGGCGTAGTCCGGCCGCTTTCCCATCACCCCGCCGGGGGTGTACGCGTCTGTTTTCCGGTGGTGCCGGGAGACGGAGTAGTGGTTTACCATCGAGTCCATGTTGCCGCCGCAAACGAGAAAGCCGAGCCGGGGCTCGCCGAGAACGGAAATGGAATCGGGATTTTTCCAGTCGGGCTGGGAGATGATGCCGACCTTGTAGCCGCGGGACTCTAAGACGCGCGAAATGATCGCGTGCCCGAACGACGGGTGGTCGACATACGCGTCGCCGATGATGTAGACAAAGTCGCACTGCGTCCAGCCGCGGGCGTTCATATCAGATTTGCTGATGGGCAAAAATTCTGCCATAGGTGTCCTTTCTTTTCGGTTGCCAACCGAAGGGGTTTTTTACTTTCTGCCGTGGCGCAGGCGCCATTTTAAACTGGCAGAAGCCTGCCAGCTGGTTCATTTTCGACCCCACGCTTCTTAGCTGCGCAAAGAAGCGCCGTGTCGAGCCGCCGGGAAGAAGTTGCCCAAAGGAAACCCTTTAAAAGGGTTTCCTCTGGACTCCTTCGGAAACAAAAGGGTTGCGACCCTTTTGAGATCCCGGGAGTTCCAGATTTGCATTACCTTTCTAATGGGGCATTCTTCTACGGGTTTTAGAAGCACTCTCTTTCTGGCATGCAAGGTTTTACCGTTTTGATAGTTATTCAACGATTTTTCTGCCGAGCAGCAAATTTGGAGGCA
>CAKUNY010000111.1 GCA_934668605.1 uncultured Oscillospiraceae bacterium
CTTGGCTCGATGTTCCCGATCCTGTTCGTCACGGTGGCCTGCGGTGCAGTCTCCGGCTTCCACAGCCTCGTCTCCTCCGGCACGTCTTCAAAGACGGTTGAAAACGAGAAGGACATGCTCAAGGTCGGCTACGGCGCGATGGTGCTTGAGAGCCTGCTTGCAGTTCTGGCGCTTTGCGTGGCCGGTGCGGCGGCAGCGGCAGACGGCACGCCCGCAGCGGGCACCCCGTTCCAGATCTTCAGCCGCGGCGTTGCGGGCTTCTTTGAGATGTTCGGCGTTCCGAGCTACGCGGCGACGGTCTTCATGACCATGTGCGTTTCCGCGTTGGCGCTGACGAGTCTGGATGCTGTTGCAAGAATCGGCCGCATGAGCTTCCAGGAGCTCTTCTCCGTGGATGATATGGCGCATGCCGAGCCGTGGCGCAAGCTCCTTTGCAACACGTATTTCTCGACGGCTCTCACGCTGGCGTTCGGCTTCCTGCTCACCCAGATCGGCTACGCGAATATCTGGCCGCTCTTCGGCTCTGCCAACCAGCTTCTCTCCGCGCTCGTGCTCATTACGCTCTGCGTCTTCCTGAAGGTCACGGGACGCAGCAACAAGATGCTCTTCCCGCCGCTTATCATCATGCTCTGCGTGACGTTCACAGCGCTCGTGCAGCGGCTTGTTGCGATGGTCAAGGCCATCAGCGCGGCGGCCTCCACCACGATCCCGGCCGGTGAGACGACCTGGGGCGCGGTGTTCATCGCAAACGGCTTGCAGCTGATCATTGCGGTGCTGCTGATCGTGCTGGGTCTGACGATCGTTGTCAACGCGCTCAAGAGCTACGCCAAGAGCGAGTCCGGCAGCGAACAGGCCAAGGCCTGATTCCAAAGCAAAAACGCACAGCCCCGCCTCCGATCCGGAAGCGGGGCTGGTTTAGCAAATTACGGTATGCTTGAAACCTGTCCGGAAAGTTTTCTGCAAAAATCTGAGAATTATCATTGTGGCCGCGCGAAGCGGATGGTATAATAGAATGAAACTTCGCAGGGATGGGAGCCGCCGCCGGCGGCTTTCAAAAAAGGCAGCAGTTAGTCTTATCTAACTGCCATAAAAGCGTCAGAAGGAGGAACGGATATGTCCAGAAAGGCGACCGAATTTCAGAAAACAGCAATGAGCAGAATGTACCGCGGCACGGAGATCTTCAAGCCGCTGAACACCGGCTGGATCGACGAAAATCTTGCCTGTGTGCGCGAATGGGTAGCGAACATCTTCTTTTACCGCAAGCAGCTGCTGAAAGATGGCGAAACGCTCCGCATCGGAGAGATCAAGGTCAAGTGCTTTCTCGTCCCGGGGCACACCTGGGGGCACATGGTCTACCTCGTCGACGACAAGTATCTTTTTACCGGCGACACGCTCTGGTTCGGCGCGGACGGCGGCTACAGCTTCATTTCCGCACTTGCCGAGGACAACCGGCTGGCGGTGAAATCGCTCGCAACTCTCGAGGCAAAGCTTCAAAAAAT
The DNA here is from genome assembly GCA_934668605.1 of uncultured Oscillospiraceae bacterium. GTDB lineage: Bacteria > Bacillota > Clostridia > Oscillospirales > Oscillospiraceae > CAG-170. The sequence continues at coordinate 1,500 of CAKUNY010000111.1, forward strand.
GGGCGCGCAGCCGCTGTTCATCACCGGTCATACCGGCTGGACGGACAATTTCGAATTTGCCTTCGCGCACAAGGACAAGCTCTGCTCGCCGTTTCGCAAGCGCGTGCACGACCCGAACGCGCCGTATGACGCGTATGATGAATCGGACGACACCGAGCAGAACGCAAAAAGCGGCTATCTCGCAGGCGTCGGAAGATGAGGGCGTGCAATAGCGTCAGTTGACAAGGGCGCGCGGAGCCATCTTGACAGGCAAACGCCGTCCTTCTATAATTTCTTTTGGGATCACCGCGCTGAACGCCGTCGAGAAGCGAGCCGAACAGCCGCAGAAGCGGATCTGCGCGATGATTGATCTTGTAATGGGATATGGCAACACATGAAAGGCCGCATTGGAGGTGCTGTTTCCATGAAGCACGAGAGCTTGACGCAGGAGAACGATAAGAAAAACTATGTGCCGTCGGCGCTTCTGTTTCTGTTATTTGAGGCGGTGGCAATCACGCTGTGGCTGGCAAAGGACAACCTGTTCTATCTGCTGAATTTCAGCTACATCGGCAGCTGCCTGGCATTGGGAACGGCGCTCTTTACCGCCGGGAAACGATATGCCCGGCACTTTGTGCAGCTGGCGGTCGGGTGCTACATGCTGCTGTATCTCGGCGTGATCTCCCGCGAGAATATGCAGATCGAGGGCTTCTGGTACTATCTGTTCCTTGGCTCCTTTGAGGCGGCGACCATCCATTACGCGGTGGCAAAGATCTTCGGCCCGCTGCTCTTTGGCCGCGGCTGGTGCGGCTACGCCTGCTGGACGGCGATGGTTCTGGACTTTTTACCCTATCAGCAGCCGCGGAAGCCGCGAAAGGAAAAGCTGGGTATGCTCCGCTATGTGACGTTTGTTCTCTCCTTGGCATTGGTGTCCGGTTTGTTTCTGATGAAGGTAGCGCATCTGGAGAGAATCATGTTCTGGCTGTTCCTCGCCGGAAATGCGCTCTATTACATCGCGGGCATTGCGCTTGCCTTTGTGTTTAAGGACAACCGTGCGTTCTGCAAATATCTGTGCCCCATCACGGTGTTTCTCAAACCCATGAGCTACTTCTCGCTTCTGCGTGTCCACTGCGACGAAAGCAAATGCGTCCACTGCGGAAAATGCCTGCGCGTCTGCCCTATGAATGTCGAGGCTAACCGGGAATCCCGCAGGCGGAAAAACGGGACGGAGTGCATCCTCTGCTACGAATGCACGAAGGCCTGCCCCACAAAAGCGCTGCATTAGGTTATTTCACAATTTAGAGTCTTTCAGACAGGGGGATGGGTATGGCTGCTATCGGTATGTATTTGCTTCTTTCATTTCTGGTTTCTCTTGTGTTTATCATCCTTGGGCTCCGGCAGTATCGCGCCAAAAAACCGGTAACGATCAGCACGGGAGAGAATCCGCCTCGTGAAGAGGAGCTGACGAGCGTTGCGGAATGGAACCATAGGCACGGCAGAAATTTTATCATTCTGGGCTGCGCGTTTTTTATCACGCTGTCCATCTTTGCATATTTTATCGAAACGCTGGAGCACCTCGTTTTCCCGGTGATTCTTTTGCTGCTCGTGCTGTTTGCTGAGATCGCATGGGTCGCGCATGCGCATCGTGTGATGAAAAAGAACATGATCATAATAATTCCGTAAAATCGTGTGATTTCACGGAATTTTTACTACCCGGCACGCTTTGGAATTGGTTTGCCGCGCCGTCCATTTGCGAAGCGCCTCCAGTCCGAGCAGAATCGCGATCCCCAGCGCGAAGCCGAGCCAATCAAAGCTTGCGAGGCTGACGGGCGCCTGCGGAAGATCCAGCGAGGCAGGCCCCATGATGATCGCGTAGAAAGAGCCCGCCATCAGCCCCAGAATGAACCAGACCATCTGCGGCCGGTATTTTCTGAGCGCGGCGCGAATGGCGTGAATCGAAAGTCCCACGCCCGCGAGAACGCCGAAGCCCAACGCACATAGCCCCGGAACCACGGAAAAATCGAAGCTCAGAAACGTTTTGACCGCCTGAATGGCAGGAAGATATACGCCCGCAATGAGCAAAATCGTAGACCCCGAGATCCCCGGCAGCACCATCGCCATGATGGCTACCGCGCCGGAGAGGAAAACGCAGCCAAGCATCCACACGGGCGCGCCCGCGAAGCGAATGGAGACAGCCATCGTATTCGAGCGAACGAGCGTCAGCAAAATGACGATCAAAGCCCCAAAGACCGCAAACGGCGCGTACCGCTCCTGCCCGCGCAAAGAGCTTCTTTCCGCGCGGATCACGAACGGAAAGGATGCAAGAGTCAATCCCAGAAACAGGCTGCTCATGAAATAAATATGCGCCTCAAAGAGCTTCGAGAGCGCCAGCACGCACGCCAGCATCCCGATCACCCAGCCCGCGCCGAGCTTCAAAAGATAGACGATTGCTGATTTTCGTGCGCCTGCGTCCTTTCTGAACAGACTGTGCAACGTGTCCAGAAAGCGGTCGTAAAAGCCCAGAATACCGCTGTAATTCTTGATCATACCGTCCGCGGCCTTGTTTGCCATCTCCGCATACGCGCCGTTTCGTGATGTCTTTTTCAGATTCTCGGCAGCAATAATGCCCCAATCGGTCTTGATGCCGCCCGGTTCCACCACGATCACGTCAATGCCGAAGGGTTTTAGCTCCATACGCAGGCAGTCAGATAAGCCCTCAACGGCGTATTTCGTGGCGTGATACCAGCCGCCGAATTTCGTCCAGATCTTGCCGCCCATCGAGGAAATGTTGACGATCTTGCCATAGTGATTCTTCCGCATTGCCGGGGTGACAAGCTGAATGAGCCGTGCCATGCCGAAGAGGTTCACATCGAACTGGCGGCGTCCTTCCTCCAGCGGTACATCCTCGATTGCTCCGTAAGAGCCGTACCCGGCGTTATTCACCAGCACATCGATGCTCTTTTCTTTGGAAAGGACGGTATTTACGCACTCTACGATGGATTCGTCCTTTGTCAGATCGAGAGCCACCGGCGTGATGCCGTCCTTCTCCAGATCCGCCATACGGTCTACCCGCCTTGCAGCGGCGTAAACCTGGAAGCCTGCATTTTTCAGTTCCTGTGCGACCATCCTGCCGATACCGCTGGATGCGCCTGTGACCAATGCTGCCTTTGCCATAATGATGACCTCCGCTTTGTTTTGTTGCCATCATTATAGCGGAAGGACGCGCCGGAACGAATATCATAGAGCGCCAGCATTCCGGCAATTCACGCCAATATCATAAAAAATCAAGGTCTGCATTGCAAGCCTTGATTTTGGTACGCCAGAGCCGATTTGCCCCTTTGGGGCATAAACTACCGTGCGACCTATAGAGTCGGAGTTTTCAGACGCATCCTGATAAAATGCTGTGTTCGCAATGATTGTGCGGTTTTCGATGAAATGATCCGTCTTTTCTGAATTATCGCAAAGCCATTGAAAACACTGGGCAAACCGACTTTTCGGGGTTCGAGGAGGATAGTAGTCAAACAGTAGTCAGACTCTGTTTTGGGTCTGATCATGATAGGCTGCGAGGTAGCTGAAGCAGAACCAGAAGCCGTCGCGCTTAAGTAGTTTTTCGCGCAAGGCATCGGCTTTTTCTATCTCGCCGTGCGCTTCCAACAGTGCGCAAAGGCCGTAAGCCGTCATGGCAAACTGCAAATCGTCCTCTTCCGCGTCCAGCTCCGCCAGCATATCCTCCATCGATGCAAATCCCGCCGCCACACGCATGGCTTTTTCATACGCCGTGTGGTGCCCGACGTACATATCCGGGCGATAATGCTGCTGTAAGGTTTTTTGTGCCGCGTCTGCTTTTCCATCACGAAGCTGCGACAAAACCAGCCAGTAGACATCCGCAATATACATATCGTCGTCCTGCGGCGCAATGGCAAGAGAATCTGCAAACGCGCAGATCGCGTCTCCATACTTCCCCATCAGATAGTGCGCCATGCCGACGCGGTAGCGCGACATGACGCTCACGCCGTCTGCCTGTTCGCAGCGCGTATAATCCGTGAGCGCCCGTTCAAATTGCAGCGTATCGAGATACTTGGGTCCGCGCTTGCGGTAAGCTTCCATGCGTTCCGGTTCCAGCTTGACCGCCTGCGTCAAAACGTCAATCGCCTCCCGGAAGCGCAGCTGCCAACACAGCGCGTCCGCCAGCTCCAGAAGAGTTTCATACGTCTGCGGCTTTGCGCAGCAGGCGAGAATTTCGTCCGTGTCGGAAAGCCCATGCGGCAGGTTCTGAAACTGGCTTTTGTATGACGCGTGGACGTCCGCAAAGTATTTTCCCATGTTACGCCTCCGAAATGGTTTCTTTTCTGGCGGTCAGCCAGAGACTGATCAGGTAAAATGCCAGACACAGCAGCATGACGCACACGCCGGGTGCCAGCAGATACTGATACGCGCCCCGCAGAAATGCGCCGCGTTTATACGCAAAATTGACCATCGTGCCCCAAGTTGGGCGATAGAGATCGCCAAGCCCCAAAAACGAGAGCGTTGACTCCATCATAATGCAGCTGTTCACCCCGAGCAGAAAGCGCGAGAGCAGCACGTCTGACAGGTTCGGCAGGATGTGCCGCACGGCAATATGGGCGCGGCTGTAGCCGAGGATCCGGCAGCTTTCAATAAACGGCTGTGTGTGCAGCTGCAAAACCTTTGCGCGCACCGCGCGTGCCGTGCCGACCCAACTGAACGCCGCGATCAGGACGATCAGGTGCGCGGAAGAGCTGCCAAAAAACGTCGCCAGAACAATGAGCGTAATGAGCTTTGGAAGCAGAACAAAAATCTGAATAAGACCATTGAAAAGCTGTCCGACCCAACCATGAAAGCTTCCAAGAATCCCGATACCCGCCCCCAAAATCAGCGTCAGAATACTGCTCAAGACGCCGACCAGCAGCGTCTGCCGTGCGCCGTAGATGAGCTCGGTCAAAATGTCATAACCCATCGCGTTTGTGCCGAGCAGATGCTCCCAGCTTATGGGGAGCCACTTCGTGAACAGCTCTTTTTGACTATAGCTTGTAAATAGCTCGGGTACAAATGCAGCCAACGCAAAAACGGTCAGCAGCAAGAGTCCCAAAATGAGTGGCAAAAGGCCTTTCTTTCTCATGCTCTGCCCTCCAATCTCCGCCTGGGGTCAAGGAGCAGACACAAAAAATCGGTAAGCAAAATTGATAACACCATGATGCATGTCGTTACAAACAAAATG
>CAKUNY010000112.1 GCA_934668605.1 uncultured Oscillospiraceae bacterium
ATTCTCGCCGAGCTCTTCCGGCCCGCCGGCATCTATGAGCGCGACGATCTTCCCGTCCGCGAAAAAGAAGGCCTCCCCCAGATCAAGACCTGCGTCTACGGCTCCGTCCCCGATGAGATCGAGATCCGCGAGCACGACGCGCGCATGCTCGTCTCCATCCCGAACGGCCAGAAAACCGGTCACTTCCTCGACCAGCAGGAAAACCGCGGCCGCATCCGCCCGTACTGTGAAAACAGGACTGTCCTGGATCTCTGCTGCTGTACTGGCGGCTTTTCTGTCCACGCCGCGCTCTACGGCGCATCGCACGTCACCTCCGTCGACGTCTCCGAGCAGGCGCTTTCCCTCGTTCGCCGCAGCGCCGCCTTAAACGGCGTGGAGGATAAAATCACCACCGTCTGCGAAAACGTCTTCGACCTCGCCAAATCGTGGTCAGACGAGCAAAAGCAGTTCGGCCTCGTAATCTGTGACCCTCCCGCCTTCGCCAAAAGCCGCAAAGCGCTCGATAACGCCTATCGCGGCTATAAGGAGCTGAACCTTCGCTGCATGAAAATGGTAAGCAAAGGCGGCTTTCTCGTCTCGTGCTCATGCAGCCAGTTCATGACCCCCGAGCTGTTTTTGACCATGCTCCGCGAAGCCGCCCACGACGCAGGCCGCGACGCGCATCTTTTAGAGCTTCTCATGCAGTCGCGCGACCATCCCGCCGCCCTCTGCTCCGACCACTCCCTCTACCTCAAAGGCTATATCCTGCAAATCTTCTGAAAAACGCCAAAAGCGGCCGCCATCCAAAGATGGCGGCCGCTATCATAACACGTATACGCGCGGACACATGCGTAGGGGTCGATGCCCACATCGACCCGGCGGCACAAACCGCTTTTACGGAAATTCTCGGCGAATTCGCAGCTCTCCAAAGGGGCAATGCAGGCATCGCCCCCTACGAACTTCCCGGAGAATTTCCGAAGAACCATAGGGGCGGACGACTCTGTCCGCCCGGCAAAATACAGTTCCGAAACGCGAAAATCTTCGGCGAATTCGTAACTTCCCTTGGGCGGAAGCCGCGTCCGCCCCTACGAAAGGAAACGCGCCTTTTCGCGAGCCTCAGTCCATGTACCGTGCAATGTATTCGGGCGGATTGACAGGATCATCAGCAATGGTGAACGTAAAGGCCACCTTGTTTTCCGCCGAGAACAGGCTGCACCAATCCAGGAAATTCTCCGTATCGATCGGATCTTTCGACTTGGACAGGCTGTACAGATTGTCGATAAAGATATGCGTAATATCAAAATTACCCGCATGCAGGCCGCTGATAAAGCCCTGCAGCAGCGTATAGCTCTTGATTCCATACTCACTTGCGTCGATCAGACGGACACGATGGTCAACGTCATAGCGCAGCGTATGTCCTTTTTCAATGCAGACCATGCTGCCGGACTCCACCTTGAGTGCGCGAGAGATCGCGTCGATCAGCAGCTTGGTTTTACCGGAACCCTCAGGGCCCATCACAATATTAACCATAGGGCATTCCTCCTTTTGCACGTGCCGCACGCACCTTCCCGGCGGATGCAGCGTCTTTTATGGTTGCTTTCATTCTATCAGGTTTTCACCCGAAACACAAGCCGGAACGCGTCAAACTTCGTAAACTTTTCTTGAATAGCGCCCCGCTTCATCCGCCGAGCATCGTTTTTGCAAGTCCTCTGCTTCCGCTTTTCCGCTCCGGGTCAAACGCGTCGATCCCGCAGGCGCACGCGCTGAGCGCGCCGGAGAGCTCAAAGAAGTAAAACAGCTCCCCCAGCCCTGCCGCATCCAGCGTCTGCATCGAAACCTGGATCACCGGCACATCCAGATCCGTGTGCGCCTGCAAGACCGCCTGGAAGCTTGCCTCCTGCGTATCCAGAAGCGTCTTGCCCGCCAGAAAGCCCAGACAGTCGTAGTCCTTCCAGTCCATCTCAATGTTGACCTTCTGGAAGCACCGCTCCGGAACCTGAAGCATCGTTTCAAACGCCCGTTTTTCTCCGCCCTGCATCATCGTATCGAGCCCGTCGAGTCCCCCCGGTAGTCCCACATACACCGGCAGCGCGCCTGCGCCCTCCTGACACGTGTGCCGCATGAAATACTGCTCCCACCACGCGCCGAACGCGCCAAAGTCCGGCGTAAAGCAGCCCAGAATTTCTGCCGCACGCCCCTTCTGTGAAAGCGCGTACCGCGCGCCCGCATACATCCACACCGGATTTTCAAACGCCCGCAGATCATACTGCGTAAAGCCCTCCGCTGCGCCCTCCAAGACGCCCAAAGGATCGATCCCCGCGGCCGCCATAACAAGAAGCGTCCCCGCGTTCAGCGCGCTCGCGCCTCCTCCGAGGCAGCCGTCCATCGGAAGATACGTAAAGCCCTCTTCCTTCGCCATCACCGCCAACGCAGAGCCCTGCCTTGCGCTCACATACACGCGCTCCTTCGCGCTCTGGCCGTATCTTCGCTCCATCAGCCACCGCAGCGCCCGCGAGGCCGCGCACATTTCAAGCTCCAGTCCCTCGCTGCTCAGAAGCAGCAGGCAGAAATCATGCCCCTCCAGGAGCCTGCAAAGCGCGATCCAGTCGGAGCTTGCCAGGGAATCTCCCGTAAAGAGGATCCGCATCCTGTTATCCAGCAGATTCCGGTACCGTCCTCCGATGGCCTCCACACCGGCCTTCGCCGCCAGATATCCCTCTCCCGCGCCCGCAACTACCAGCGTGTCGCACTGCCCGGAAATCGTCTCGCAGGCCTTGCGGATGGCATGCACTGTCTTCGCCGTCAGCGCGTCCGGCTGACCGAGCCACCCCAGAAATTCCGGCGCGTTCGACTGGTTGCTCCGCAGCTGCAAATGCGCGTCAAACAAATCCTTCTCACAAGATAGCAGCTGCGGCAGCGACACACAGCTCCAGATACTCGATAATTCCACATTGATCATCCGAAACCACCCTTTCCCGGTTCAGAAGCATTGCATATACGTATTAGAGTATTATTATACTACACTCCCCGGAAAAAGGCAAAGCATACAATTACCAGCAGCCGCAGTATTCCGCCCGAACCGTTTTTTATCCCGCCATGCAGACCGTTTCCAGCATCTGCTTCCAGATATCAAAGAACCCCAGCGCCTGCACCTCCTGCGCCGCGACCAGCTCGATCTCGCGCAGCACCTTGCCGCCCGCTTCAACCCGGAGCGTCCCCAGCCGCTGTCCCTTCAAGACCGGCGCCTGCACGCTTTCTTCCAGCTCTGCCGTACACGTCACCGACCCCGCCAGCGCCTTGCTGAGCAAAATCGTCCCCGCGCCCGAAGCCTCCGCCTCGACAAAATCGCGCCGTCCCAATACGACCGGTACCGGCTCCAGCGTCAGATTCTCCATCGGGTCAACGATCGCGTAGTTCGCAAACCCGTAATTTAAAAGCGCCTTCGCAGATTCAAACCGGTCAGGAGATGTCTTGCAGTGCATCACCACCGCAATGAGCTCCATTCCGCCCCGCTCGGCCGAAGCAGACAAACAGTACCCCGCGCTGGATGTATACCCCGTCTTGAGCCCCGTCGTCCCGTCGTAAAACCGCACCAGCTTATTCGTGTTGCTGAGCCCAAACTCTCCGCCCCGCACCGTGTCCATCCAGATGGTCGTATACTCCTTGATCTTTTCGTGCCCCAAAAGCTCGCGCGACATGATGGCAATATCCCGCGCCGTCGTCAGATGCTCTCCCGCATCTGCTCCATCGTCCAGCCCCGTGCAATTGACAAAGTGCGTGTTCACCATTCCGAGCTCCTGCGCCCGGCTGTTCATCATCTGCACAAACGCCGCCTCGCTTCCCGCCACATGCTCTGCCAGCGCGCACGCGCAGTCGTTGGCAGACGACACAACCACCGACTTGAGCATCTCCTCCAGCGGCAGCTGCTCATTCTCCTCCAGATAAATCTGGCTTCCGCCCTTAGAGGCCGCCGCGGCAGAGGTCGTGACCATATCGTCCCAGCCGATTCTCCCGTCATCCAGCGCCTCCATCACCAGAAGCAGCGTCATCACCTTCGTCACGCTTGCCGGCCGCAGCCGTTCGTCCGCGTTGTCCTCATACAGGATCTCCCCCGTCGTCCGCTCCATCAGAATACTCGATGGTGCCGCCAGTTCCAAGTCCGCCGCCCGTGCCATCCCGGAAAATATCCCCGCGATCAAAGCCGCCAGCGCCAAAAGCGCAGCATACCGCTTCATAAAAAAATCCCCCTTGCGTTTCAGCTTGGTACAAGCATATGAAACGAAGGGGAACTTTACCACTCTATATTACTTCAATAGCAGCGCCGCCTCATGCCGACGCGCTCTGCGCCAGAAACGGCCGCAGATTCTCGCAGAACTCCGACACATCCACGCCGTCCGCCAGGATCCGCACCATCTGCGGCGAATTGAGCTGCAAGCTCAGACAGCTGAACATGGACTTCGCGTTGCTTACACCGCTTGCTCGCACAAACAGCACATCAAACGGCTGCTGGTTTGCCAGCGCCATGAACTCGGAAAGCTCCTGCACGGAGCGGAAAAGGACGGTAAACTCTCTCACGGAAAATCCTCCTGTTAAAGACTGTACAAGCAAGACTTTGTCGGATATAATACCATTGTATTTGCGAATCGGCGGCTGTATGAACACCCATATGAGAATCGATATAACTAAAAACTGATATATAGTATAAGCAAAAATAATTGCCGTGGCTATACACAAATAAGACAAACATTTTTTGTCAGCTAAAAACTTGTTTGGTGGTTTTACCTATGAAATTCTCCTTTTATACCCTTGGATGCAAGGTCAATCAATACGAAACGCAGGCAATGCAACAAATGTTGCTGTCCCGCGGCCACACGCTCGGCAAATTTGACGAGCCCTGCGACGGCTATATCGTCAACTCCTGCACCGTCACCGCTGTCTCTGACAAGAAAACACGCAACGCCATCCGCCGCGCGCAGAAATTAAATCCCGATGCCGCCGTCGGTGTCTGCGGCTGCTACGCGCAGTCCGCCCCGGAGGAGATCCGCGCCCTCGGTGTCGACGTCATGGTCGGAACGGCCGACCGCGAAGCCTTCGTTCTGCAAATGGAGCAGGCCGCGCAGGATAAAAAAGCCCACGCCCATTGGGAGAAGGTCGAACCAAGCGGCCTTCCCCGCGCCTTTGAGCAGCTTCCCGCCGGCGGTCTTGCCGCGCGCACCAGAGCGCTTTTGAAGGTCGAAGACGGCTGCAACAATTTCTGCACCTACTGCATCATCCCCTACGCCAGAGGCCGCGTCCGCTCCATGCCGCTGGAAGCCGCTGTCGCGGAAACGAAAAAGCTCGCGCAAGAGGGCTACCGCGAGATCGTCATCAACGGCATCGAAATTTCCTCCTGGGGCTGGGAATGGAAAGACGGCAGCCGCCTGTCCCAGCTTCTTCTCGCCGTCTGTCAGGCTGCGCCCGATATTCGCATCCGCCTCGGTTCCCTCGAGCCGCGCACCATCGACGAGGAATTCTGCCGGACGCTCTCCGCCTGTAAAAACCTCTGCCCACAGTTCCACCTCAGCCTCCAGAGCGGCAGCGACACCGTTTTAAAACGCATGAACCGCAAATACGATACCGCCCGGTACTTAGAAAGCGTCCGCTTGCTCCACGAATATTTCCCCAACTGCGCCGTCACCACTGACCTCATCGTCGGCTTCCCCGGCGAAACCGAGCAGGAGTTCTCCGACTCGCTTTCTTTCATGCAGACCTGCAGCCTTGCCGCCGTCCACGTCTTCCCCTACTCCCGCCGCAAGGGAACGCCTGCCGCATCCATGCCGGATCAGATCGAAAAGTCTGAAAAAGAACGCCGCGCCGCTCTCGCCGGAGAAGTCGCCGCCAAGCTCCATAACGCCTTCCTCACGCAGCAAATCGGCACCGAGCACGACGTTCTCTTCGAGCAGACCGAAAACGGCTATTTTACCGGCCACACCATGAACTACGTCAAGGTCTACTGCGACGCCGCTGACCTTCGCAACGAAATCCGCCGCGTCCGCGTCACCGCTCTCTTTGAAGACAGCGTTCTGGCTGAGCTCATCTGAAAAACCCGGGCAGCAAAAACGCCTCTCCAAAAAGCACCCACCGCAAAACATCATCCAAAATCACGGCCGCCCCCGCAAGCCCGACCCAGCAGGCCGCAAATGGCAGGCAGACCTGCCCCATCAGATTGTGTGGCTGCTTAGAATAGTCCCAGACCCCGAGCCCCAAGGCCCGGTTCACAACCAGCCCCGTCAAAAATTCCGCACAGGTGATCCCCCACGCGCCAAGCGCCATCTGCACTGCAAGCGGCGCGTCCGGCCAGGCTTCGTCCATCAGCCCGATGAGCCAGAATAACACCCCGCCCAGCAGAAACATGCTTCCGTGGCTTCTTCCCCGGTAGCAAAGCTCTACCAGCACATACAAAGCCCCTCCGCACCCGATCAGCTCCAGATTCTGCCTCACATAGCCCCATCCTCTCCGCGCATATTTCCTCTGTCCGTATTTTTTAGAAATTTCCCCATTTCATACTTGACAAATCGCGTTTTATCCTATATAATTCATCTTGCTGTTCAGCGAGCAGCAAATTGAATCTGGCGGCATAGCTCAGTTGGTAGAGCACCCGGTTCATACCCGTGTTGTCATCTGTTCGAGTCAGATTGCCGCTACCA
>CAKUNY010000113.1 GCA_934668605.1 uncultured Oscillospiraceae bacterium
GTTGCCCACATCGATTTCAAAGACACTGCGAAACTCCGCCGTTACCTGTCTGAGCGCGGCAAGATCCTGCCCCGCCGTACGACTGGTACCTGCGCTGCGCATCAGCGTCAGCTGACGGTCGCCATCAAGCGCGCCCGCCACATCGCCCTGCTGCCGTACGTAGCAGAATAAGAGATAAAAAAATTCCGTCCCTGGGACGGAATTTTTTTATCTTCGGCAAAAGCGGGGCTTTTGCCGAGGGGGATTGCAGCCCGACTGCGCGCAGAATTTTTGTCCCTGCGGGGCAAAAATTCTACACTTGCGGGCTGAGAAGTATTTTTCCGGTTGGCGGAGCCACCGGATAAAATGGATTTTTATCTTTTTTGCCGCCTGCGGGCGGCAAACTCTGCGAGGCTGGGGGCACGGTATGTTTTCGATCACGCTTATTTGTATGGGGAAGCTCAAGGAGAAGTTTTATATACAGGCTTCCGAGGAATATCGGAAGCGGCTGGGGGCGTTTTGTGATTTTACGCTTCTTGAACTGCCGGAGGTTCGGCTGCCGGAAAATCCGAACGAGACGCAGATCTTACAGGGGTTATCGAAGGAGGCAGAACTCATCTGCGCGAAGGTTCCGAAGGGGAGCTGGCTGTGCATTTTGGCGCCGGAGGGGAAGCTGCTGTCTTCTACGGAGCTGGCAGGAAAACTCTCGGAGCTCAAAAAAGGCGGCAGATCGAGCGTCTGCTTTCTGATCGGCTCGTCCTTCGGCGTGGACGCGGGGCTCAAAAGACAGGCGGATTTTCTTCTTTCCATGAGCCGCATGACCTTTCCGCATCATCTCGCGCGCGTGATGGCGCTCGAGCAGCTTTACAGGGCGGAGGCCATCCAGGCCGGGACGAAATATCACAAATAATCGCAGGGCGGGCGCCGGATGCGAGGTGTTCGCCCGATTTTTGTTCCGGATTTCTCATGATTTTTCTTGTCAAAGCTTCCTTTTTCCGTTAAAATAAAGATGCTTCCCGTAAAGCACCGTTCAGCCCGCGCTGAACGCCCCCATTTTTCTGGAAAAGGGTGCTATTATGAAAAACAAGACCGCTTCCTCCCCATCGGAGAAACAGAGCCCTGTTTTGCGCGGGGTATTGCCTGCGCTGTGCGTGGTGCTGGCCGTGTTCGCCTTTGCTTCACAGCCGCCCGCGGCGCTTTTCCGCGGCTTCTGGAAAATTCTCATCTCAGACGCCGGGCTTATTACAGACCCCGCTGTCATCGGCGGCGCGGGCGCTGCGCTTCTGAACGCGGCGCTGGTGCTGGCATTGAGCACGGCGCTGGTCTACGGGATGCATCTTCCCGTGACAGGCCTCACGTTCGCATGCCTTTTCATGATGGCGGGCTTCAGCCTGCTCGGAAAAAACATCCTGAACATTCTGCCGGTGCTCCTCGGCGGCTGGCTCTATGCGCGCTTTCAGGGAGAGCCCTTTTCCAAATACGTCTACCAGACGCTGTTTTCGACCTGCCTGTCCCCGCTCGTGAGCTTCTGGCTCGTGCATCTTCCGGCAGGCTGGAGCTATCTCGCGATGATTGGAAGCGGCGTGGCCATCGGCTTTTTTGTCCCGCCCATCGCGGGCTACACCGTCCGGCTCCATCAGGGCTTCGATTTATATAACGTCGGCTTTGCCGCGGGCTTTCTCGGCCTCGGCATCGCGAGCATCTGCAAGGGGCTCGGCGTAGAATTCATCACGGAGCTGCAATGGGGCACGGACGATCACGTGATCTTTTTGTGGCTGATGCGGACGATCCTTTTGGGGCTGTTTCTTGCGGGTGTGTATCTCGGATGCAGAAAACCCGGCGATTACCGCCCGCTGCTGCGCCATTCCGGCCGTTCGGTCGCGGATTTTATCCTGATGGACGGCGCGGCGCCGACGCTTGTCAATATGGCGCTCACGGGGCTCATCGGTCATGTGTATCTGATTGCCCTGACACCCTTCGGCGTGCGGCTCAACGGCCCTCTCGTCTGCTGCGTTCTGAGCATGACGGGCTTTGCCGCGTTCGGCAAGCACCCCAAAAACGTCCTTCCCGTAATGGCGGGCGCGGTGCTGGCGAAGGCGCTTCTTGTCGCCGTGCCGCTGACTGCGCCGGGGTCGCTTCTCGCGGTGCTTTTCTGTACGGGGCTTGCGCCGATTGCCGGTCAGTTCGGTATCTTCTGGGGCATGGTCGCGGGATTTCTGCACATGACCATCGTCCAGAATACCTCCATTCTGCATGGCGGCATGAACCTCTATAATAACGGCTTTGCGGCCGGCCTCGTGTGCGTGCTGCTGCTGCCGGTCATCGAAACCTTCCGGAATCATTCCAAGGATTGACAAGGAGTACCTATGAAACAACGACATCCGCAAGCCCGGCAGAAAATGAGCCGGGTCATCGACGAAATCGGAGCCGCGCTCTTTGCCTGCGGCGCGACGGAGGTATCCCTCCGCTTAAAAAAAGAACCGGAAGGACTGCGCCTTCTGGTTCAGGGAGATTATACGGCCTCCAACCGGGCAAAGCTCGAGCGGCTGGGAAAGCTTTTGCAGCCCGAGATCCGCGACCCGGCCTTAGCCGAAACGTTCTGGGAGCTTGCGGGCGCGGATCTCGCGCACGACACGTCGGAGCTTGCCCTCGTGGGGCAGATCTTAGACGACGCGCGCGTCACGCTGGGCGAGCAAAGCATCGAAATGAACCTTTTCGTCTCCAATTGAGACGCCCTGCCGCGTGGTAATGACAAGGGGCGCGCCCGTCACCGGGTGCAAAAGCTCCAATTTTGCCGCGAGAAGCTGCTGCGTAAAAAGGCCGCGTGCGCAGGACTCCAGCATCGACGCGGGCGATGCGTACTGGGGATCTCCCAGAATCGGAAAGCCCGCCATCTTGCAGTGCAGGCGCAGCTGATGCGTCCGGCCGGTCACGGGGGTGAGCGCGAGAACGCTGGTATGCCCGTCCGTTTTCATGACGCGGTAGCGGCTGACGGCGCGCTTTCCGCGCGGGTCGACGATGCGAAGCAGACTCCCGTTTCCGATTTTGTAGACCGGAAGCGAAATTTCGCCGGTTTCCTTCTTCGGCTGGCCGAAGACCGCGGCCAGGTATGTTTTGTGGATGTGCCCATCCTGCATCATCTGGCAGAGTTTGGCGTGAATATGCGCGTTTTTGGCCAGCAGCACCACGCCGAACGTGTCCCGGTCAAGGCGCGTCACGGGGTGAATGCCGCAGGGCTGGTTCGTCTCGGCAAAGTAACCAAGCAGCGCGTTCGCGAGCGTCCCGTCGTTTTTCCTGGGCGACGGGTGGACGAGCTGCCCGGCGGGCTTATCGAGCGCGATCAGGCTCTCGTCCTCATAGAGAATATCGATTGGAAGCGTCTGGGGGAGAAATCCCTCGGGCGCTTCTTCAATTTTGACGGTAATTTCTTGTCCCGGCAGCACGCGCGCATCGGTGTGAACGGGGCTTCCGTCGAGATAAAACGCGCCCTGCCATTTGAGCCGCTTGACAAGCCCCGATGAGAGCGCCAGCTCGCCTCTGAGAAACGTCAGAAGCTTTCCCTCACGTCCGGCCACATGCGAAAGCACCATCGCGCCCGCCTCCTTCCAGAAATTCTCCCCTATCATACCGCAAATCGCCGCGAGCTGCAAGCTAATTTGCGCGTTCCGGCTTCTCCATGCGCGCAGTCCGCTCCTGCGGCGTTTTTTCCATGAGCGCCCGGTAGATCTGGCAGCAGAAGACGGAAAGAAGCGGAAACACGATCATCCCCGCCACGCCCATCACGCGGTAGCCGACATATAAGGCCGCCAGCGTCACCGCCGGAGGAAGGCCGATCTGCCCGCCAAGCAGCCGTGGCTCTAAGGCCTGCCGGGTCAGAGCTGCCGCCGCGTATAAAAGAAGAAATCCCACGCCGCACCGTGCGTTTCCCCGGACGAACTCCAGAAGGCTCCAGGGAAGCAAAACCGTCCCGGTTCCGAAGACCGGCAGCGCGTCAATAAACGTCGTCAGAAGCGCAAACAAAAGCGCGTAGTCGACATGCAGCAGCAAAAAGCCCGCCGTCAGGATCAGAAACGTCACGCCCATGAGCTTTCCCTGCGCTTTCAGCCACGCGCCGAGCGTCGAGGAAAGATGCGTCCTTGCAAATGAAAGCTTTTCCTGCCAGCTCTGGGGCACATGGCGGCGGTAAAACCGCGTCAGATCCTCAAGCTCCGCCGTCAGCATGAAGCTCGACAAAAGCGCCGTCACCGCGCCAAGCACCAGATCAGGCAGTCTTCCCAGAAAGCCGGAGGCCAGCGTGAAGAGCGTCTCATAGAGCTTTGCGCCGAGTCCCGCGCCGCTTTCAAAAAAGCTCGTGAGCCCCGCGCGAAGGCCGGAGCCGATGCCGTCGGGAAACTTATCCGCGATGGCGTAGAGCCTTTCCTGCAAGGCCTTCATGGGCTCTTCCAGCCGGGCAGCCAGCCCCGGCAGCTGATGCAGAAACCCGCCGACCTCCCGGCAAAGAAGGCGGCATAAAAGAAAAAGCCCCGTCCCCGCCAGCGCGTAAATGCCCAGCACGCACAAAAACGCGGCAAGTCCCCGGGGAAGCTTCGTCCGGCGCTCCAGCATGGCGACCGGCTTCCTTGCAATCGCCGCCACCGCCAGGCCAATGAACAGCGGCAGCAGCAGCGGAAACAGAACCGCCGCAAACAGCCACAGCCCGCCCGCCGCGCAGACGGCGATCAGCACGATCGTTCCGAGCTTTCTTGCGCGCATGCATGCCAACTCCTTTCTTGTAATTTTTTCTGAAAACGCTCTTGCATTTTTGTGAAGTATGTTGTATAGTGGTCACATCAAACGGACATATGATTTCTTAGCAAAGACAAACGAGGTGAACAGTATGGAAAAGGCTCCAAAATACTTCATTGTGGATTCGTCCGCGCTGCCTGAAATTTTCCGGAAGGTCGCGGAGGCCAAGCGCATGCTCGAGACGGGCGAGACAGACAAGGTCAACGTCGCGACGAAGGCCGTCGGCATCAGCCGCAGCGCATTTTATAAGTACCGCGACTGCATCTCTCCGTTCCAGAACATGATGGCGGGCAGGATCATTACCTTCCAGATGGTTCTGAAGGACAAGGCGGGCGTTCTGTCCTCGATATTATCTATTTTTGCCAATTGCGGCGCAAATATACTGACGATCAACCAGTCCATTCCGACCGGCGGCAAGGCGATGGTCACGATCTCGGCCGAGACGGGCGCGCTGAGCTGTCCGCTGGAAGAGCTCACGCGGCAGCTCGGTGAGACACGAGGCGTCGTGCGCGCGGAAGCGGTCGCGGGATAAAAAGGAGAAAGAATATGCAGGCATTTGAATATTGCGTTCCGACCCGGGTCGTTTTCGGAAAAGACAGTCTCAATAAGCTTCCGGCGCAGCTGGAAAAGCAGGGGGCAACGCGCGTGCTGGTGGTCTACGGAGGACATAGCGCGAAGAAAAGCGGGCTTCTGGGCAGAGTCCTTGCGCTTCTGGATGGCGCGGGCATCTCGCACGAGGAGCTTGGCGGCGTGCAGCCGAATCCGCACCTGGGTCTTGCGCGTGAGGGCGTGAAAAAAGCCATCGCCATGGACGCGCAGTTGATACTCGCCATCGGTGGCGGCAGCGTCATTGACACGGCCAAGGCCATCGCCCACGGCAAGGCAAGCCCCGAGATTGACATCTGGGAGTTCTGGCTCGGCAAGAAAAAGGTTGAGAAATCAACGCCCGTTGGCGTGATCCTGACCATCCCGGCCTCCGGCAGCGAGACGAGCGACTCTGCTGTGCTGACCGACGAGACCATTTTGCAGAAGCGCGGCCTCAATACGGACTTTAATCGCCCGGCCTTTGCCATCATGGACCCGTCCCTTGCCGCGACGCTTCCCCGGCGGCAGGTGGCCTGCGGCGTGACCGATATCATGATGCACACGCTTGAGCGCTACTTTAACCCCATCCAGGGAAACGAGACGACCATGCAGCTGGCGGAAGCCGTGCTTCGCGTCGTGATCGCAAACGGTCCCGCTGTGATCGCGGACGCAGGCGATCTGGATGCGATGAGCGAAATTATGTGGTGCGGCAGCCTGTCTCACAATGGGCTCACCGGCCTTGGCGGCGCGAAGGGCTTGTCGGTCCATCCCGTGAGCTTCGCGCTGAGCGAGAAGTACGATATTATTCACGGCGAAGCGCTTTCCGCCCTCTGGTGCAGCTGGGCGCGCTATGTCTGCCGGGTCAACGAGGAAAATTACAGGCTCTTCGCCCGCTTCGCGCGGAACGTCTGGGACATCGCAGAGCCCGATATCAAGAAGGCCGCGAACGCCGGAATCGATGTGACGGAGGCGTATTTCAAAAAGCTCGGCATGCCCATCTCCATCGGCGCGCTCTCCTGCGGCGTGCAGGACGCGGATGGGATCGAAGACCTCGCCGCGCGCGTCAGCTATCACGGTACCCGCCGCGTCGGCACGCTCGTCAGCTTAGACCATGAGGCGCTGCGCGAGATTTTCGCGATGGCGAACCACTAAAAGGAGAATCCAATGAAGCAGATTGCAATTGCCGGCCTTGGTGTGGTCGGCGGCGGCGTGGCCGATCTTCTGGTGAATCACGCCGCGGTGATAGAAAAAAACGCGGGCGAGGAGGTTCGGCTCAAGGCCGTCTT
>CAKUNY010000114.1 GCA_934668605.1 uncultured Oscillospiraceae bacterium
AGCAGGTCGATCGTGCGGATTGTCGCCGCACAGATAGCGGGAGCCAGCGTATTGGAGAAAAGGTACGGACGCGAACGCTGGCGCAGAAGGTCGACGATTGGCTGACGGGCTGCTGTGTAGCCACCAGACGCACCGCCCATCGCCTTGCCGAACGTACCGGTGATGATATCGACTCTTCCCATAACACCGCAGAACTCCGCGGTTCCGCGGCCGTGCTCGCCCATGAAGCCGACAGCGTGGCTGTCATCGACCATTGTCAGCGCATCATAGCGGTCGGCGAGATCGCAGATGACCTTGAGGTTCGCAATGTAGCCGTCCATAGAGAACACGCCATCTGTGGCGATGATGATCTTTTTGCAGCCTGCCTCGCGTGCCTCCTTAAGCCTGGCTTCGAGGTCTTCCATGTTGTTGTTGAGGTAGCGATAGCGCTTGGCCTTGCACAGACGCACACCATCGATGATAGAGGCATGGTTCAGCTCGTCCGAGATAACTGCATCTTCGGCTCCGAGCAGCGTTTCAAACAAGCCGCCGTTGGCATCAAAGCAGGAGGAATACAGGATTGCGTCGTCGGTACCCGCAAAATTTGCGATACGGCGCTCAAGCTCCTTGTGAATCTGCTGCGTGCCGCAAATAAAGCGCACGGAGGACAAGCCAAAGCCCCACTTATCATAGCTTTCCTTTGCGGCAGCAATCAAGCGGGAATCATCGGACAAACCGAGGTAGTTGTTCGCGCACATGTTGACCACGTGGCTTTTCTGCACTGTATCAATACACGAACGCTGCGGCGTGGTAATAATACGCTCTTCACGCCAGGTACCGGCCTCACGGATAGCATCGAGTTCTTTTTCAAATGCCTGCAATGCGGTTTTCATGAAAACTCCTCCTTACTTCGTCCAGTCGAGAATGACCTTGCCGGATTTGCCACTGTTCATGGCAGCGAAACCCTTTTCAAAATCAGTGTAATGGAAACGGTGCGTGATAACAGGCATCAGATCGAGACCACCCTGCACCATATAGGACATCTGGTGCCAGTTGTCCATCTTGCGTCCGTAAATACCCTGAAGTGTCAAACCTTTGCAGATGACAGTATTCATATCGACCTCGATAGGCTTGTTGCTGATGCCAAGCAGCGAGACCTTACCGCCGTTGCGCATGACGGAAATGAGCTGGTGGAACGCCGCAGCATTGCCCGACATCTCAAGACCCACATCAAAGCCTTCGGTGAGTCCCTGCGTGCGCATAACTTCGTGCAGATCTTCCTTCGCCGTGTTTACTGCCGCATCAACACCCATTTTGCAGGCAAGCTCCAGCCGGTAGTCATTGACGTCTGTGATGATGACGCGGCGCGCGCCGGCATACTTGCAGATACCCGCAGCAATCACGCCGATAGGACCTGCACCGGTAATGAGTACGTCCTCACCAATCAACGGGAACATCAGCGCGGTGTGTGTCGCATTGCCGAAGGCGTCAAAAAACGCCACGACATCCTCCGGCAGGCTCTCGTCGATGATAATGACGTTGGTTTGTGGAATACAGACATATTCGGCAAACGCGCCGTCGCGATCAACGCCGACGCCAACGGTATCCTTGCACCATTGGATATTGCCGGAATGGCAGTTACGGCAATGGTGGCAGGTAATGTGCCCTTCGCCAGAGACGCGCTGGCCGACATGCAGCCCGGTCACGCCTTCGCCGAGCGCGGCGATTTCGCCGACATATTCATGACCGATGGTCATGGGCGGCTTGATATGCAGCTGCGCCCACGGGTCCCAGTTGTAGATGTGTACGTCCGTGCCGCAGATGGCGGTCTTGTGGATCTTGATAAGAACCTCGCCCGCGCGGGGCTCGGGAACAGGCACCTGCCATAACTCCAGCCCGATGCCCTCTTTTGCTTTGACAATCGCATTCATTTTCCGAATCATAAATGAAAAATGCACTCCTTCCGAGCAAACCAAAAAGTCCTGCAGAATGGAAGAAAACAGATGTCATGTCACAAAGGGCTGCATGGCACTATGCATAGCACCAATAACACAGCCCGGAATTATTTTAGTGGAATTCCGTGCGGATGCGAAGCGTGCTGTTTGCTGGGTGGGCATACATATCCGTGCAGAAGATAGGCTGGTTCAGTCTGTCGTAATAGACCTTTTCAATCCGGATGCACGGAGAGTTTGTTTTTACGCCGAGATAATCCGCTTTTTCCTTGGACAGGTTGACAATGTGAAATTCCGATTCCGCATAGGCGATCGTTACATAATAAATGTCACGAAGTGTCGCATAAACGGTGTCCGCAAAAAGATGCTTTTCAATTTGGGGAAACCGGCTCTTCGGAAAATAACTCACACAGAGGTTGTATGGTTCGTCGTTGCGGGCTTTGACGCAATGCAGATACGAAAAGACGGTAAATGTCTCCGATGCGTCCATCTTTAGAAGGGCGCTTTTCTTTGTCAATCCGTCTTTCTCCACGCAGGAGAGAATCCGGTGCGAGGTTCCGGGGAGGTTATGCTCCCAGATCTCCGTCGGGTCGTTTCCATAGCCGGAATTCTCTGTGACAAAAGTGCCCTTTCCCTGGACGCGGTTCAGGAAGCCGTCATTGCACAGATCAGAGATGGCCTGACGAAGCGTCGCCCGGCTGACGCCGAACAACTCCATCAGTTGAACCTCGGTCGGTATCTGCGTGCCGCCCGGCCACTCTCCTTTGACAATTTTGTCTCGCATGTAGTTTTCGACCTGATAATATAGGGGCAACCCATTTTTCTGTAAAACCATAGCAGCTCTTTCTGGAAGTATTGCGCCGATTCGATAGGCATATTTTTCTGTGCGCAAACCGCCGAGTTCCTTAATATTGCTTTTATTATTCTAACATATTTTCGCAAAAACTGCAACCACAAACTTGCATGGGAGAAAAAACAAAGGGCTTTGCAAGCCCTTTGCTTTTCTCTGCTATGATGCCTGCTTCTTCATACGCCGCTTTTTCAGGAAAAGCGGAACCAGAACAACGCAGGCTCCGGCAATACCAATCAAATCCGTTACGGTACCGGGAATAATCATCAAAAGCGCGGAAGCAATCAGGATGCATGCGGGGATAATCCCGAGCGGCAGGCTGAAGCAGCCGGCATAACGCTGCAGACCATACGAGAGCATTGTCGCTCCGATCAGCGCAGTGATAATTGTAACAATGATGTCGCCGGCCGCACCCTTCCAGAGAAGCGTCGGCGCATAGCAGAACATAAACGGAACGATGAATGCGCAGATACCGAGCTTGCAGGCCGTAAAGCCGACTTCCATGGGCTTCGAGCCGGAGATTGTCGCGCCGGCGTAGGCAGCCATAGCGACAGGCGGCGTAATAGCGGAAATGCAGGCGAAATAGAATACGAACATGTGCGCCTGAATAGCAGTAAGCCCCATGTCGATCAGAGCCGGAGCCGCAACCGCCGCGCAGATGATATAGGAAGCGGAGGTCGGAAGACCCATGCCGAGGATCAGCGAGGCGATCATCGTCAAAATCAGCGCGACCAAAAGGTGGCCGTTTGCAACCTCGACGACGAAGCTGGCAAATTTGATACCGGCACCCGTCATATTCAAGACACCGACAACGATACCGGCCGTGCCGCAGGCACAGATCATGCCGCAGGCGGATTTAGCGCCGTCTGCCATGGCATCCAGAATCTCCTTGAAGCTAAACTTCCGGTTCTTAATGATGTACACAATGATGCAGGACAAAATGCCCCAGGAGGCGGCGCGGATGGCGCTCTGGTTCAGAACGGTCATAACAATCGTGAGAACAACCAGCGGCAGGAGCATGTAGAGATTCTGAAGGACGTACTTGCGCTTCGGGAGCTCTTCTTTCGAAACGCCGGTAAGGTTATTTTTTGCTGCTTCGATGTCTACCATCAGAAACACGGTAAAGAAGTACAAAAGAGCCGGAATGATGGACGCGAGCATGATCTCGGAGTAGGGCGCGCCAATCAGTTCTGCCATAATAAACGCGGCCGAGCCCAGAATCGGGGGCATAATCTGTCCGCCGGACGAGGCGGTCGCTTCGACTGCCGCGGCAAATTTGGGCTTATAGCCGACAGATTTCATCAGTGGGATGGTAAATGCGCCGGTCGAAACGACGTTTGCAACGGAGTTGCCGGATACAGTACCGAAAAGTGCGCTGGAGATAACGGCAACCTTTGCCGGGCCGCCGCGCTTGGAGCCCGCCAGAGACATGGCAAGATCGATGAAGAACGGTCCTGCGCCGGAGAAGGTCAAAAATGCGCCGAACACCATGAATAGGAAGACCATGGTTGCCGAGGCATTCATCGGAGAGCCAAAGACAGCCTCGTAGCCGAGCATGTAGCTGATCGTCTTTTTCCAGCTGTAGCCGCTGTGGCCGAGACCGCCGCTGAAGTATTGGCCGAAGTGGCAGTAAAGCAGAAATACGATGGCGACTGTGGGAAGAATCATGCCGTAGATGCGCCGGGTGCCTTCCAGAAGCAGCAAAAGAATGATGCCGATTGCAATCAGGTCGGCGGTCGTCGGATTGGAGCCCATCCGGTAGGCCATGCCGCGCTCGGCGGTGATGCAGTAAATGACTGTTCCGATACCGGCGATCATTAAAAGCACATCGTACCAGGGAACGGTGTCCTTGAACTTCTTGCCCGGCTTATAGATTGCATAAACAAGCAGCATGCCGAACAGAATGTGCATCAGATACAGCCGCCAGTACGAAATGGGGTGGATGACCAAAACATAAAAGTGGAACAGAACGGCGATGATACCGAGTACATAGACGTATTTTTTCCAGAAGCCGGTCAGCTCACGCTTTTTGCTGCCACCCTCTTCCAGTTCGAGATCGTCGACGGTCTTCTCCTTTTTTTGAAACAGCTCTTTTATTTTTTTCATAACGCTTTCTCCTCTGGTGCAGGGGCGTAAGGGCTCACGTCCTTACGCCCCTTTGTGTTTTTTATGCGGGGATAAGCCGGGGATTCTGGCGTTTAACCAAGCTTGAGATTGTCCGGGATTTCTACGCCGATTTCCTCATAATATCTCTGCGCGCCGGGGTGCAGCGGCATGGTGAGGAAGCCGAAGTTTGCGACATCGATACCTGCGGCGTTCTTGTCTACTTTTTCAATCTCAGCCTTGTTCTCAAAGGTTGCCTTTACCAGATTGTAAACAAGCTCTTCGTCCATATCTTTATTGGCCATAAAGAAGTTGCCGAAGGTGATGCAGGGAATGTCCTCGTCATGGTTCTTGTAGACGCCGCCGGGGATCACGCCAGAGGACCAATAGGGCTGCGCAGTGAGGACGGTATTGATTTCGTCCTCCGTAAGCGGGATGATCTTAATGTCCTTCGAGGTTTCCAGATCCAGCATCCAGGAAGCGGGAACACCGGTCACGCCGAAGCCGACGTCAATCGTTCCGTCTTTCAGCGCGTCGCAGATACCGCTGGAAGCGAGGTTCGCGGTACTCTTTACGGTAATGCCGAGCGCATCAAGAAGCAGCGGTACTGCGTCACCGGAGGTAGAGCCAAGCGCGCCGGTCGCGATTGCCTTTCCTTCCAAATCCATGATGGAGTTGATACCGCTGTCAGCCAGCGTGAAGATGTAGAGAACGGACGAGTGTGTGGGGAACATGGACAGGCAGTTATCATATTTTGTGCCTTCGGCCCAGGATGTCCCAGCCCAGCCGTCGCCGCCCAGCCAGCTGGTGGTCATGCCCATGTCCATATCGCCGGAGCGCATGGACTGCATGTTGGTGATGCCGCCGGGGGTTGCTTCGATGGAAATTTCAACGCCGGGAAGCGCGGATTTCATCACATCGGCCCAGCCAGTGCCAAGAATGTAGTAGGTAGAGCCGGTTGTGGATGTGCCAAGAACGAGGCGCGTGGTGCCGGAAGACGCGGTAGAGCTATCGGAGGACTTGGCGTCGGCATCCGTATTTTCGTTTTTTGCGCTGCAGGCTGCAAGCGCGAAGAGCATTGTCAGGGCAAGCAGGAAAGCAATGAGTCGTTTCATAATGATGTCCTTTCTCTTGTTCTTAAGTTCACGGTTTGTTCTCTTACTTCGTACCAATCATTTCTTCTATATACTCCTTGTCGAGCGAAGTCAAGCCCAATTTTTCCATGGTCGTGCCGGTCGCTCTGAAATCCTTCTCGCGAACCAGATTCGACGTGTCGATCAGGAGCGTTGTGACGGGCGTCGGGATCCCGAGCTTCTTTCCCATCTGTTCGACGAGAATCATATTCAGGGGAACGTCTTCATCGATGAAGCGGTTCGGAACCTGTACGGCATTGCCGGAGACGATCTTGTCCTGCTTGATTGGAACGTAGTGCTTGCCGTTGTAGCAGAGCTTGTTCGCCTCGTGATGGCTCAGCGGCTTCAGGCCAATGGCGTGCATGACCTGCATACGCTCTGCATCATACAAATCGCAGATACGGTCTGTCGTGGGCGTGTTCCATGCGTGGAAGTCTGCATCGACGACGCTCGGGGACTCAACCTTGCCAATGTTGTACAGATAGTACGGAACATGACCGCAGGGGTTGATGTTGTTCATGCCGACGCTGAGGGCGTCACTCCAAAGAGAGGTCTCGGGAATTGCGGGGTTGACGGCG
>CAKUNY010000115.1 GCA_934668605.1 uncultured Oscillospiraceae bacterium
TACCTGTTTACCTTCCCGGCATCCGACGCTGTAAAGCTCGATGGCGCGGCGTCCCTGATGCACATGATGAACGGCAACACCTTCACCTGCGGCGCGTTCCATGTGGCAAACGCGGACGATGTTTCCGCAATTGCCCAAGACATCCACAGCGAAATTTCCGGCAAGCACTGGATGTGCGGCTTCCCGGATAAGATGTTTATCGCGACGAACGGCAATCTGATCGTCTCAATCTACGGAAACGAAGAGCTTGTCAACACCTTCCGCGACAAGCTGCTCGCGCTCGATACCGGCTTCACGGCGGTCTACGACGAGGCGATCAGCGCGTAAGCTCAAAAAATTAACAGGAGGCTTCTATGCTATTTTCCAGCATTCCGTTTTTGTATTATTTTCTGCCGCTTGTGCTGGCCGTCTATTTTCTTGTGCCGCGCGGGGCAAAAAATGCGGTGCTGTTTGCATCGAGCCTCCTGTTTTACGCCTGGGGAGAACCGAAATTCTGCGTGTTCATGCTGCTGAGCATCTTGCAGGGGTATCTCTTCGGGCGATGGATCGAAAAAAACGCGCAGCGCCCGAAGCGGTCAAAGGCTCTTTTGACCGCTTCAATCCTGCTCAGTCTGGGGCTTCTCGGGTACTGCAAATACGCGGACTTTTTTATTTCCAGCGTAAACGCCGTGACGGGATTATCCCTGAAATTGCTGCATGTCGCGCTTCCCATCGGCATCAGCTTTTATACGTTCCAGATTTTAAGCTACGTTGTGGATGTATACCGGGGAGACGTGCCCGCGCAGAGGAGCTTTTTGAAGCTCGGGACGTATATCGCGATGTTCCCGCAGCTCATTGCAGGCCCCATCGTGCGCTATGCGGAAATCGCGCCGCAGCTGGACGAGCGGGAGACGACGCTGGAGGATATCGCGGTGGGCGCGGGGCGGTTCGTGATCGGACTGTCGAAAAAGGTTCTGCTGGCAAACGTCCTGTATGGGCTCATTACGGCGTTTCAGGAGAGCCGTGATTTATCCGTGCTCTATTACTGGCTCTACGCTGTGAGCTTTACCTTGCAGCTCTATTTTGACTTCTCGGGCTACAGCGATATGGCGATCGGACTTGGCCGGATTTTCGGCTTCCGGTTTTCCGAGAACTTTGACTATCCGTATGTCTCCGGCTCCATTACAGAGTTCTGGAGAAGGTGGCACAAGAGCCTCGGATCGTGGTTTCGGGACTATGTCTATATTCCGCTGGGCGGCAACCGCGTGAGTAAGGCAAAATGGCTGCGAAATATTTTCGTCGTCTGGATGCTCACGGGCCTCTGGCACGGGGCGAGCTGGAACTTCGTTTTCTGGGGGTTCGGATTTGCTGTGCTGCTCGTGGCGGAGAAGCTTCTCTATAAAAGGCAATTGGAGCGGACGCATGTAGTAAAGCATGTGTATGTGCTGCTGCTTGTGACGCTGAGCTTTGTGATGTTTAACGCCGGCTCTGTCAAGGAAGCGTTTTCGCAGCTTGGCGCGATGTTCGGCGCAGGCGGACTTCCGCTTGTGAGCGCAGAAAGCCTGTATTACGCGAAAAGCTACGCTGTGACATTTTTGATCGCAGTCATTGGTGCGACGCCGGTCTGTAAAAACGCCATTTGCAGGCTCTCGGGAACCAGGCTTGGTGCGCGGGCGCTTGCCATTTTGCAGCCGGTGTGGCTCGTGCTTCTGCTTGCGGCGTGTACGGCGTTTCTGGTGGACGGGTCTTTTAATCCGTTCCTGTATTTCCGGTTTTAGGAGGCGAAGCGATGCGAAAAAAACAATCGATCCTGACCGTCTCGCTTCTGGGCGCGTTCCTGTTTGGCTTTGCGATCTGGAGCGTTTTGAAGCCTGCGGACGCGCAGTCGCAGTCCGAGCGGCGAAACCTTGCACAGATGCCGGCGTTCTCGCTTTCGGCGTTTGCAGACGGCAAATGGACAAGCGATTTTGAGAGCTGCACGCTCGATCAGTTTCCGCTGCGAGAGCAGTTCCGGACGCTCAAAAGCCTCGTCTCGCTCGGCGTGCTGCACCAGAAAGACAACCACGGCGTGTATCTGGTGGGAGACACCGTCGCAAAGCTCGAGTACCCGATGAACGAGGATTCCCTCGCGCACGCGCAGGAGCGGTTCGGGTTCGTCTATGACAAGTACCTCAAGGGGACGAATGTCAAGACCTACCTGTCCGTCATTCCGGACAAAAACTATTTTCTCGCGGCGCAAAACGGCTATCCGGCGCTCGATTACGACGCGTTTTTTGCCTCCATGCAAACCGCGCTTCCGTGGGCAAGCTATCTCGATCTGACCGGCAGCCTCACGATTGACGATTACTACAAGACCGATCTTCACTGGCGGCAGGAAAAGCTTTTTCCGGCGGCAAAGACGATCGCAAGCGCGATGGGCGCGGATATTTTCGATGATTTTACCGAGAAAACGCTCGATCGCGACTATTATGGGCTCTACTGCGGCTACGCGGCGCTTCCGGTAAAACCAGAGCGGATTTCGTATCTGACGAACGACGCCATCGAAAATGCCGTGGTGACGAACTTTGAGACAAATCAGAATGGTTCTGTCTACGATATGGAAAAGGCGGCGGGGAAGGACCCCTATGAGATGTTCCTATCCGGTTCGGTATCGCTTCTGACGATTGAAAATCCGCTTGCGAAGACAGACAAGGAGCTTGTCATTTTCAGAGACTCCTTTGCCAGCAGCCTTGCACCGCTCCTTCTGGACGGGTACGCGAAGATTACGCTCGTCGACATCCGCTACCTTCCGAGCGCGCGGCTGGGAAGCTTTGTGACATTCGACGATCAGGACGTGCTGTTTTTGTACAGCGTGCCCGTGCTCAACAACAGCGAGACGATCAAATAAAAAGCATTGCGGGAGACAGGCTGTGGCCTGTCTCCCGCTTTTTGCCGAATTCAGAAAAATTAAGAAATTTCAGGAAAATTTTGTGCTATACTGAGAAAAACGCGAAAGGGGAGATCGAAATGAAGCGAGTACTTGCCGGTTTGTTGGCAGGATTTCTGGTTTTGTCATTGGCGGCGTGCCGCGCGCGGGAGGCTTCGCAGACGGAGCAGATCGCGAAGCCTGCGCAGGAGGAAATTTCCGCGCCGGAGGTCGAGCCGGAAAAGGCCAATACATCGGAAGCAGAGCTGAAAACAGAACCGGAGGAATCGAGCCAAACCGCGCCGGAAACCGAACCGGAGCAGGAGGCGGCAATCGGACTTTCGGAGATTTTTTCCACAGATGCGGGAGAGGCCGCGGCGGCGGAGCTGGATTCGGATGCGCGGGCATATTTCTTTGACTTTGCCGCGCAGTGGCGCTTAGACCTCATGCCGGTGCCGGCGAACGGCGTGTGGCCGAAGGAGACGATAGCGTATCTTGAGTGGCTGGAGGTGACGACGCCGTGGGAGGAGCGCACCGGGCGGCTGGAAATTTCTGAGGTAAAAGAGCGCATACAGGCGGAGTTTTACGGCGTGGCGGCACTTTCTGATGACGGCGCATGGGAGATAGAAGACGGCGCCTACGTGAGCCCGTATATGGACGAGATCGAGTATCGGGGGATGCTGCCGGAGCGAATTTCGTGGCAGACGGACGCTCTGGGAACAAATTACACGCTGACGCTGCTTGCACCGGGCGATTGGGACGGGCTGTATCGGGAGCTTCGGGAGAAGTACGTGCAGGAGGCTGGAATTCCGGAGGAGTCTGCGGGGCGCGTCTATGTGAGCTTTTTGCTGGGCGAAGTCGGCGCGCCGGTCTTTACGAATAAAGCTCGCGCGGAAGAGACCGAAAGCCTTTCGCTTTTAGCGCCCTGACGGCAGAAGTCAAACTCCCCTTACGCGATTTCCGAAACCAACGCGTAGGGGTCGTTGCCCACATCGACCCAAGGGAAGTTACGAATTCGCCGGAGATTCCCGTTAAATCGGTTCGTACCGCCGGGTCGATGTGGGCATCGACCCCTACGAGTTCCTCGGAAGATTCCCCAAAAACCGCAGGGCGGACGACTCTGTCCGCCCTTTAAAAAGTTACGAATTTGCCGTAGTTTTACGTAAAAAGCATTTTTTGCGGGCGGACAGAGTCGTCCGCTCCTACGAATTGGCCGGGAAAAGTTCCGATCTAGCTCCTTGCGGTATCGAAGCCGTGCACCCAATCGGAGCGGTGGTAGTAGAGAAAGAAAATTACGGAGCTGATGCTCCACGTGAGAGGGTAGGCGTAATAGAGAAAGTGCAGCTCGTGCGAATATTGCATAATGAGCGTAATATATGTAATGCGCAGCACACACCAGATCGCGAGCATGACCGCCATCGGTACGAAAGCCTTGCCCGCCCCGCGAAGAACGGAGGAAACCGCGTGCGAGTAGGCGAGCAGACAGAAAAACAGTGAAATCGTTCTGGACTGATTCGTGGCCAGCCGGACGACCTCCGGCGTGCTGCTGAAAAAGCCCGCGAGATACGGCACGAAGGCGTACATCGCAAAGCCGATGAACTCGGCCAGCACCATCGCGCAGACAATTCCGAAGCGCGCGCCCTGCTTTGCCCGGTCATATTCCCGCGCGCCGAGGTTCTGGCTGGTGTAGGTCGTGAGCGCCATGGTGAAGCTTGTGATCGGCAAAAACGCGAAGCCTTCGAGCTTGCTGTATGTGCCGCAGGCGGCAATGGCAATCTTGCCGAAGGTGTTGATATTTGCCTGCACAATGACGTTCGCAAAGCCGATGACGGAATTCTGCACGCCGGAGGGAAGACCGTAGCGGATGATCTGCGAGAGCATGTCCCGGTCGATGTGAAGCTTTTCCAATTGCAGGCGGTATTTTGTTGATTTTTTAGAGAGCTGAATCAAACACAGAACGACGCTGATGGCCTGCGAGATGACCGTCGCGACGGCGGCAGACCACACGCCCCAGTGAAAGCCGCCGATGAAGAGAATGTCGAGCACAACGTTGGTGGCGGAGGACAACAGAAGATAGTATAAAGGCCGTTTGCTGTCTCCGAGTGCGTTCATGATGCTCTTGCAGGCGTTATACAGAACGACTGCGAGCACGCCCGCAAAGTAATACCGGAAGTAGGAAATCGCCTCCGGCAGAACCTCCGGGTCGGTGCCCATCCAGCGAAGGATGGACGGCGTCAGCAAAACGCCGAAGACGGACAGAAGAATGCCGCTCAGGAAGCTGACGACGATGTTTGTATGGATGGCGCGCTCGACGCGCAGATCGTCTCCGGCTCCAAAATAGCGCGAGATGGCGACGCCCGCGCCGAGCGTCAGGCCTTCAAAAAAGCTGATGAGCAAAAAAATGAGCGGCCCCGAGGAGCTCACGGCGGCAAGCGCTCCGTCGCCCAGAAACCGCCCGACGATGAGGGTATCTGCTGTATTATAAAGCTGCTGGAAAACCTGGCTCAGAAGAACCGGCAGCGCGAAGCCCGCGATCAGCCGCCAGGGACTTCCCTTTGTCATGTCCCGCGTTGTGCTTTTCAAGGCAAATCTTCCTCCTTCGGTCAAAAATTCTGGAGAACCTAACTAATCTTAACAGAATGGAAACGAAATTACAACCGGTCGGGGCGCGGAAATTTGCGCCCGGTTAACCTGCGGTTACTCGCAATTTGCGCGGAAAGCTGGTATAATCAGAAAAACGCCGCCATGAAAACCGGGCGGCAGGGGAAACGGAGGAAGCGTGTATGAAAACAGGAAGACTTCTTGCGCTCATGCTGGCGCTCGTGCTGGCGCTGACCGGCTGCGCTGCAAACGCGGCGGGGCAGGAGGAAGAAGCCGTCGCGGGCGATACCGCCGGGGCGGACTGGCGCACGTGGGGCTGGGTCAACGATGCAATGACGCTCACGCGAGACGGCGAAGAGACAACCGTTCTGGTCTGCGTGTTCACGGACAGCATCATGCTGTATCTGGACGACGAGACACAGACGGTCGTCGGTGTGGCGGAATACCCCGAGAAAATGGAGAACGCGAGAGAGTCGTACCTGCGTTCTTCGCTGGACGACCAGGACGGCGACGGCTATAGCGACTTGCGCGCTGTATTTGAAAGCCCGGACGGCGAAGAGAAGGTGCTGGACTGGCTCTGGGATACGGGAAGCGGCGCGTTCGTCCATCAGGCGGACTAAAATACACGAGAGCGGCGATGCGGGACATGCTCCTGCGTCGCTGCTTTTTGATCCGCACGAAACTGCGCAGAGACAGAAGCACGGCAGATGCGGATGGAGCGCAAAAAAATTTTTTGCTGGAAAACTGCATGATTCTTTAACAGTTTAAAACTTAAAAGCTTTAAAATGCTAAATTCCAAAATATTATGAGGATTTTCCTGAAATCACCAGCCGAAGCGTATCTTGACAGCCAAAATGCTTTGCGCTATTTTATAAGGCATCTTCAAGGTGGGGGTGCTTTTGTCAGATGATTCACTATAATTTTTTGAAGCTGACGCAGGATGCGGACGCGGATGCAGTCCTTGCGCGCTGCCGGGAGGTCTACGCAGAGCTGGAAGCGGAGCTGGATTTTCTGCACGATGCAAAGGTCAGCCGCTGCATCACGGTGCGCGATTCCAACGCGGATATCATGATGGTGATGCGCCTCGACCGGCCGGA
>CAKUNY010000116.1 GCA_934668605.1 uncultured Oscillospiraceae bacterium
TCCTCCAGCATTTCGTCGGTGCAGTAGGCGAAGCCCATCATTTTCTCGAGATCGACCTTGACCTCGCGGAACTGCGGCTTGCTGGCCGCGACCGTCGCAGCTTCGCTCGCCCAGTACATCTGCACGCCGCCGAATACGCTCTTAGAGACGTCTGTCTCGTCGGCGTAAAGCCAGCGCATTGCATTGGCCGCGCTCGAGCAGGTGTAGCGATCCAGACGGTTGAGCAGGGGGCTCGACTGCACCGCGCTCTCCAGAATCTGCTCGGCAAAGTCCGTCTGCAGCAGGAAGCCGCCGTCCGGACCGTTGCCGCCGTTGGTGCCCAGCGCCGCGTTGTTGACCTTGTCAAGGCGCTCGTCGCGCTTGCCTCTGGTCGCGGCATAGATCGCCTTGAGCTGTTCGCCGAGAGACGCAAACGGTTTCACCGCGGTCTTGTCCTCGGCCTTGCTCTTTCCAGTGTTGCTGTGCAGAACACCGTCGTAGTCGTTGACCGGCTCGGCATTCTTGCTCACCTCTGCATGGAGCTTTTCGAGGCGCGTGATATTCGCGTTGATCTCCGCCATCTCGGTGCTCTTGGCGTCGGCCTCGTCAAACTTGCCCTCGTTGA
Organism: uncultured Oscillospiraceae bacterium; assembly: GCA_934668605.1. Classification (GTDB taxonomy): domain Bacteria; phylum Bacillota; class Clostridia; order Oscillospirales; family Oscillospiraceae; genus CAG-170. The sequence continues at coordinate 605 of CAKUNY010000116.1, forward strand.
CGAGCGTTTCCGCATCCGCGGCGAGCTGAGACTTCTGGGCTCTCAGCTCCGTGATTTTTGCCATGTAGTCCATTTTGATCTTCCTTTCGGTTAAAAATTTGCAAGCGCACGGAGCTTGGCCCGGGCGCGTTTTGCTTTTTCCTCTGCTGCGGCGCGCTCACGCTCCGCAGCCACATGCTCCTGGTACTTGCTGCGCATCTGCGCAGTCAGGCGCAGCCTGCCATTGGCGGCCGCCACAAAGGCCGCCGGATCGCCGCTGCCAAGATCCAGCGCGACGACCTCGTCGATCAGGCCGTACTCCTTGGCCTGCGTCGGAGATATCCAGGTGTTCTGGTCCATCAGCGCGATCAGCTCCTCGCGCGGCTTGGTGCCGCCGCGCGCCTCATACATTTCGAGGATGCAGTCGCGGGCACTGAGCAGTCCTGCGGCCGCGCGCTCCATTTCGTGGAAATCGCCCTCCGCGCCGGCGCTCGGATTGTGATAGCACAGCAGCGCTCCCGGCTCGCAGCGGATCACCTCGCAGGCCGAGATGGCCAGCGTAGCGGCGCTCGCGGCATAGCCCTGGATCAGGGCGCTCACCTTACCGCTATAGCGGCGCAGCATCGAGCGGATCTCTCCGCCGACGGTCATGTCTCCGCCCGGAGAGTTGACCAGCACGGTCACCTCCTCGCCGTTGGCATCACGCAGCGCCTGCTCGATGTCCATCGGAGCGGTGATGTCGCGCCAGCCCCACCAGCGGAGGATGTCGGCGCTGTCGTTGTCCCACAGCTCGCCTCGGATGTTGATATCAGGCATTGTTGTTCTCTCCCTTCAGTACGGATTCGACCGAATCCAGATTTTTCGTGATGAAAAAGCGCTTTCCAAAGCCGCCGGGGATCGCGTTCCGTTCCTCCAGCGCGCGGCACTCATCCGGGCACATGATCGAATTGGCGACCATTTTCTCGTAGAATGCAGCGCGGGCCGAATCGTCTCCGCGCATCAGAGCAGCCACGTTGCCCTTAAAGTAGATCCCGTCGTCCCGCTGCGGTCCCAGCAGAGCCTTAAAGGTGTTCTCCTGCTCCCACTGCGTCACATACGGTACCAGCGTGTCCGTCACGAACAGCAGCCGCTGCTGCTGGTTGCTGTTGTAAGCCTCCTTGCCGCTCTGCAGCATCGCCTTCGGGATGCCGGAAAAGCGGGCGACCTCCTCGACCGAGAAGCTGCGGCTCTCAATATACTGCGAATCCTTTTGGTTAAGCCCCAAAGGCGTGTACTTGTAGCCGCGGTCAAGGACCGCCACGCGGAACGCATCGTCCGAAAACGGAGTGAACTGGCGGAATTGCTCGCGGATCCGGTCTCTGCCGTTTGGACTCAGATCGGTGTCTACCTCCACGATGCCGGAGATCATCGCACCGTTTTGGTAGAACTTTCGCCCATACTGCTGCGCAGCGCCCTCGGCCCCGATAGTCTCGCGCGCCATGTCAAGCATGCCGCGTCCCCGGATGCCGTCATAGCTCTCGAAATAGAGGAAGCTCAGCTCGTAGCCCGAGAAAACGCGCTGGACTCCATCCACGTTGTACTCCCAGAAATACTGCAGCGTTTCGCGGTCCTGCCGGATCGTGCAGCAGTCGGTCGGCAGCGGGATGCGCTCCACGATCTGGCCGCCCGCGCGCCGGTTCCAGACTGCGCCGAAGCCGTACCAGAAGGCGTTGCTCATGACCGTGCGTGAGCACATGTAGGGCGTCATGTTGTCGTTGGGACGGATCTTAAACACCTTATCCAACGCCGGATCGCTCACCGGCACACGCTCTTCTTCGACCTTGCGGTAGGTCGAAAAAGGGATCATGCCGAAATCATTGCACAAGATGCGGTGAGCGGCCGCAATAGGGCTGAGCTGCTCCGCCCCGCTTCGTCCGGCGTCATACTCTGCGCCGGAAAGGAACATCGCACGGAATCTTTCCTGCAGCTCGTCCCATGTATGGACGGTGTATTCCACAGCCCGCGGGGTCCCCTTGGTCGCTTTGCTTAAAAACATATCGATCACCTCCGATTGCTCAAGGCAATCACCAGCGCGTAGACGGTCAGGCATACGCCAGCGGTCGCATACGCTGAGGCCTGCCCGCCGAACATCTGCGCGGCCCGCACAAAGCACGCACCGCCCGCCAGAAACAGGAGATCGTCAAAATATAGAGACAGCGTCTGCAAACACTTCTTTAATTTTTTCACAGTGCCCAGTCCTCCCTCAGATTGCGCTTGTCAAAGTCGTTCTGTGCCCGGGCAATCATCCACACGGCCATCCCGATGATGCTCGCGACCGCCGGGTCGATGCGCCCCGTTGATTTATTCTTGAGCGGCTTGATGTTGCCGTTTCCGTCTGCATGGCAGCGGACGTTGCCAAAGGTCCAGCGGAAGCAGGTGTTATGCACATGCAGCAGCGTGTGGCGCTGCATCATGTCGTCCGTCTCCTTCATCGCCGGGCTCATGTTCTTGAGGTCCTGCGGGATCTCGATGATCGGCACGATCGGCGCAAGCCGCTGCGTGATGGTGCGGCTCAGATAGGGGTCGAAGCCCACCATCTTGAGGTCGTAGCGCTCCCGCGCCTCGCGGATGCGCTCCTCCACCGCGCCGTAGTCGATGACCTCGCCGGGGCAGAGGTCGAGGAAGCCGGCACGCGCCCAGTCCCGGTAGGGGACGTGGTCGCGCTTTTCCGCCTCGTCCACCGTCGCCTCGGGCCGCCAGATGCCGTAGGGCAGCAGCACCGCCGCGTCCAGCCCCGGCTGGGGCGGGAAGAGCAGAACAAAGGCCGTCAGGTCGCGGCTCGTAGAAAGGTCCACGCCGCCGTAGCAGAGCTTCCCGTCCAGCTGCCGTAGCCATTCCTCGCGCTCGCGCTTTTTGCTCGGCCCCCATTGCGTCTTGTCATAGAGGTTGAGCGAGATCCAGCCGACCGACTTCGTCGTGATCCATTGGTTGAGCCGCAGCCATCGGAATACGCGCTCCTCGGCTTCGCTGCGCTTTGCGCTCGCCGCCTCCATGCGGATGTTGCGCAGGCTCAAATGCTTGCCGAGCGAGGGGTTGCAGAGATACCACAGGCTCTCGTCCCAGATGTCGAGCTTTTCCAGGTCGTCCGGATCATCGCCGAACAGCGCCGTCAGGCCATAGAGGATCGGCAGCCAGTTTTCCTCGTCACGACCGAGCAGCTCAGCCTCCGCGTCCGCAAGGTCCTCGTCCCCGACATGCCGGAGGGAGAGGACCGAGCGAACGTCGCCGCCATCGCTCCGGATGCGCCGCAGCTGTCGCGCGTCGCGGATGCCCACAGCTTTCTCGTGGATCTCCCAGCCGATGGAGCTGCGGTCGGGGTCGTCGCCCGCGGTCGTCAGCACGATCCATGCCGGCTGCCGTCGGCTCGCGCCCGCCGCGCCGGTCATAACGTCCCACAGCTCACGGTTGGGCTGCGCGTGCAGCTCGTCGAAGATGACGCAGCTCGGCTTGTAGCCGTGCTTGCTGTACGCCTCGGCGGAGAGGACCTGCAGGATGCCGACCGTGATCCACTTGTAGCCGCCATTGCCGGTCTTCACGCGCTTGCGGTACTCGATGCGCTTGCGGCTCTCGATGGGCCGCAGCTCGCCCTGGGCGATCATCTTTGCCGTCCACGGCGCGCTCGTCGCCATGAAGATCGCGGCGTTGAAGACGATGGAGGCGTTATCCTTATCCGCCGCGCAGACGTAGACCTCCGCGTTTAGCTCGCCGTCCGCGAAGAGGTGATAGAGGGCCAGCGCCGCAGCCAGCTCGCTCTTGCCGTTCTTCTTCGGGATCTCGAGGTAGAGATACCAGTACCGGCGCAGCCGCTCTGCGCCCTCATCCGTGCCCGATTCGGGCACGTCCATCGTGCCGTAAAATTCCATCAGCGCCTCGCGCTGCCAGTCGTAAAGGCAGAAGGGCTTGCCCGTGTCGGTCGTCGGCAGGCGCTCGACGAAGTCGCACACAAACTGCCCCGCCTCGCGGTCGAAAACGTATGCCATGCTACAGGCTCCGCGCCAGCGCGTCCGCCTGCCGCTGCCTCAGCCGCTCCGTGAACTCATCCGCCCCGCCCTCCGGCGTGAACGCCGCCGCAGGGAGATTGCTCGGCAGGACCAGACGGCAGCGGCTCGACACCGTCAGGCCCATGTCGTTCGCGCAGTTGCGCGCCTGCTTGAAGTAGCGCTCCTGCACGCGTCCCCAGCGGTCTACCGTGTCCGCGTCGCGCGGCTGCGCGCTCAGCGCACACTCCACCTCCAGCGTCGCGACCTGGTACTCGTGGTGGGCGATCAGATAGCGGCCGAGGTTGTCCGCGTCGAGGTCGGTATAAAGCCCGACGTCAATAAGCTGACGCCCCAGCGCGCGGAACTCGCGATACAGCTCCTTGGGCAGCCACTTGGGCGGCTTTGCCCGCTGCGGCGCAGGCACCACAACTTCACGGTCGCGCCGCGCGTCCTCCTCGGCGCGCGTCAGGTGCTTGCGCCCGTTCCTCACGACCAGATCGGTCGGCTGTCTTGCCCCTGCCATGTTCCCGCTCCTTTCTCAGTCCTTCCCCAACGCGGCGACGATTGCCTTCTCGCGGTCACTCAGCTCCCAGACAAACTGCTCCCGCTTCTCCGCCGCCGCATTCTCCGCCGCCGCATTCTCCGCCGCCGCCTTCTCCGACAGGAGAAAACTCGCGCCGTAAATGGCTTTTCCCTGTTCGCGCTGTGCGTCCAGAGCTCGCGCAAAGCTTGCGTCCGATGCCGGAATACGCAGCGCCATCCATCGAGAGGTCGGCGCGATGCGAATCGGCGTCATCACGCAGTCAGGGTAGGTGTAACCGGGCAGCTCCGCCGCACCATCGTTTGTGTTTTGAGCGTTCACCGCATCCACAAGCGCCCACAGCTCCGGCACCGTTTCGATCTTCCAGTCTCCGAGATTGGTTACAAAGCTCGTGCGCACATCCGCGCCGTTTTCATAAGTGATCCGGCAGGACATCGGCAAATAGTTGCAAGTGCCCGCTGCAATGCTGAATAGCGTCAGCGCCGGTGCAAACAGGAAGAAGCGAATGCCGCGCTCCGTATAGAACCGGCAGATCTGCGAGAGGATCGAAAACGGCGGGTTGTCGATCACCACGCAGCCGTCCGGGTAGGTCTCGTGCTCATAGTCGCCGCCGGGATAAAATGGCCGCACGACCGGCGCGCCCTGCAAGCCGTAGTGCTTCACCGCCCAGTCGCGGATCGTTTCATATATGTTCTGCGGCGTGTAGCAGTCGTCGGTGGTGAGCTTCGGCTTGAACTTATCCACAAAGGCGTCGTATTCCTCAGAGCGCTCGCCCTCAGCGTCGCCCCAGAAGTGGCCGCTCTCCGGCTCCGGCTTGGCGCGCTCATGCGCGCTGACGTGGATCGTCTCGACCTCTGCCATCGTGAATCCGGTCAGTTCGGTGTCAAACTTTAACGCCTGCAGCTCCTGCAGCTCGAGTTTGAGCCGTCCGGCGTCCCATACGCCCGCCTCGGTCAGGCGGTTGTCCGCGATGATGTAGGCGCGCCGCTGCGCTTCCGTCAGGTCGCTCACCGTCACATACGGGACCTCGGTCATGCCCTCGGCCCGCGCCGCCTCGACGCGCCCATGCCCGGCGATCAGATTCTTGTCTTCGTCGATCAGCACGGGCGAGACGAAGCCAAACTGGCGCAGGCTGCGCCGCAGCTGCTCGATCTGGTCGGGTCCGTGGATCTTCGCGTTGTTCTCGTAAGGGATCAGATCGTCAATGCGCACCGTCGGCAGGTTCTTGACCGCCACGCGCACCGGCGTCTGCTCTGCTGTCTGTTTCCTTCCCATGCCTTGCCTCCTGTCGATATCTCCGATGCAGTCCCCGGCCCTCGACGAGCGAGAGCGCGGGGGACAGATCCGTGAAGGCTATGGCCGGCTGCTAAGAGCCGGGGACCACACCGGACGCTGTTTTCGGCTCCTGCG
>CAKUNY010000117.1 GCA_934668605.1 uncultured Oscillospiraceae bacterium
GCCGCTTGCAGCTGATCGTATACGTCCGCGGATTGTTCGGCCACACAAAAGACCCGAACCGCATTCTCAGCATCGTCTTCCCTCCTTCTCAGCAACTAAAACCTCGTAGAGTTTCGCCATCCGCAGATGGCGAAATAAAATCGAAATCCATGTTATCCGGCGGCTCTGCTGACCGGAAACATACCTATCACCTTGCAAGTGTGAGCTTTTCACGCTTCGCGCGAAAAGCTTGCGCGCAGTCAAGGTGCAGCCTTTTTTCGGAAAAAGTGGTAACTTTTTCCGAAATTTTATCCGTAACGCCGCGCATCGCGCTCAAAAAACCGTGAGATTTCCTGCATCGACCGCTGCGACGGGCTCGACGCGATACCGGCAAACTCCATCCGCTGCCGGTAGCTTCCCATAAGCCCGCCCTCCGCGCTGTCCGGCGTTTTGGAAGTGATATCCACACACTGCCGCCGGGTCAGCTCCGTCATTGCCGCCTCGAGCCTTCTCGTCTGTTCCAGCTGCGCCTGCGCCGAGCGCTCCATCTGCATGCTCTCCAGCCGCATCGTCTGCCGCGCCATCTCCCGCAGCGCCTGCTCGGCAGACCAGCTCTCCGCCGCGCCTATCTCCGTGCCCGCCTGCGTCACTCCCGACCGTTTCTCCCGGCTTTGCGTGCTCAGTTCCTGTGAATCGCCTGTTTCCCGCTCTGCGCGCAGCGTGACCTCCCGAATCTCCGGCTGCGGCGCAGTGTCAAACTGCGCCGCAAGTCTCGTCTGCGCCAGAAGAAGCCGTCTCACATACTCCAGCATTCCTTAGCTCCTCAAACCGCCTTTCATCAAACCCCGCGTTCTCCTCCGGCAACGCCTCGCCGCACACCGGGCAGAGCCTTCTCTGCGCTTTTTCCCGGCAGCTCGGGCACATCGCGTCCAGCTTCTCCCGCTCGTCGAGCATCAGCTGCGCCGCGCAGTAGAGATAGTCCCGATCCGTCATCCGCCGCGCCCTTGCCTCTCCCGGCAGGACGCCAAACTGCTTCAGAACGCGCCACTTGAGCCGCTCATAGTCCTCCTGAGAAAGCGCCTGCATTGCCTTTTGCGCGTTTTCCTCGCTGCAAGCGGGATTTTCCTCCCGGCAGAGCGCCGCGTAGTCCTCCGTCCAGCGCTCGATCTGCTCCACGGAAACCGCCCGCATCAGATCCTCGCCGTCAGCGAACACCCGCGCGCCATCCCGGTAAACCGCCCGCGCCAGAAGCTCCGCGTTCATCCAGAGCCCCAAGGCCTGCTCATCGTCTCCGCACGCGTCCAATGCCTCCCTGCGCGCCTGCAAAACCGCAAACGCCGGAACCACACGCAGCTCCGATCCATCCTCCAGCCTTCGTCTCCCGCCTGCCGCAAACATCCTCAAAAACGCTTCGCTTTTCATAACAGATTCTCTACCCGGCGGCCAGCTTCAACCGTCACCTTTTCCAGCACATTGCCGCCGACCTCTGCGCTTTCCTGTAAGCTCTTCCACTGGCAGCCCGTGTAGATTACGTTCCGGTCAGGCTTGCAGATCACCAGCGAAAACTCTCCCATATCCGCGAAGCTCAGCCCGTCGCGAATCGCCTCGTCCGTCGCGTAGATCCGCGTCAGCTCCAGCGTATACTGGCTCTGCCCGCGAATCGTCGTCACCGGCTCAGACTGGCCGAACGCGTAAATGGCTTTGCTCTCCCGGCTTGCCGTCACCTTGTAGCTCTGCACCACTGCCACGCGCACGCCGTCCACTTCCAGATAGATATCCGCCGTCGTCGGAATTTTCCGAATCGCCATAACCTTCCTCCTCAAACACTGATATGAGCCGTCAGGAAAATCCGGTTCAGCCCATGCACAACCGTAAACTCAAATTCCACCAGACACGTCGTCGGGTCAGATTCCAGCGCCGTCACCGTCAGATTCTCATATCCCTCGATGACCTCGCGCTCGATGCGGTCTTCCAGCTCCACAATGACCTGGCTTCGGATGGCGTTTCTTGTCAGCGCGTTATTTTTCGCCCGCGTGAACTTTGCCCGCAGGCTTCTTCGGATGGCCGGGATCACATCGTCGATGATCAATGTCGTACCCAGCTCGCGGAATGTCGTATCCGGCGACTGCCCGGTCTTCGTTCTCGTCGTAATGCCGCGCATCACGCTGACCTTGCCGCCCCAGCACTCGAGAACCGTCACACCGCCCGTGACCAATGCGTCGATCTGCGTGTCCTCATACACCGCGCTCACGCCTGTCACGCCGTAGAGCACCTGTCCGTTGAGCGGCAGCGCCGGGTCAGACTGGTCGGTCAGAATACCCGCCAGCGCACTTGCCGCCATGTAGCCGCCCGCCGTCTCCGTCTCGCCCCAGACGTAGATGTCCGGCGCAAGCAGCACCATGCGCTCCGAGTTCAGAGCCGCCGCCCGATCGGTCAGATTCTTCACCGTCGGCGAAGACAGACCCACAAGTCCGATGCACTCCGCGTTCTGCGTAGAGGCCGCCTCCACCGCGTCGCGCAGCGCCTTCTGTACCGTCTCAAGGCTGCTCGCCGCCACGCAGAAGCTTGCCTCCTTCTGCGCGAATACCAAGGCAAAGGCCGCCTGATAATCCGCCAGCGCATCCGCCGCCACCGGGCTTGCCAATACCGTGCCCGCGCCGTTCTGATAGGCGATCTTCGCCATGCGCCCAAGCTCGCTTGCCTCTCCGAACGCCTCCTTCGCCTCCGAATACGAATGCAGCCGGTACAGTCCCGCCTTCGCCTCCGCCTTGCCAACGAGCGCGATCACGCGCTCGGTCGAGCCTCTTGCAATCACCGACGACGCGTCATAGCTCGAATACACGCCGGGTCTTTCATGATACACCAAGCTCATTGTACCTCTCCTTTCAGAATGAAATCTGTAAACTCCGTCTCTTCCTCATTTGCCAGCGCATAAACATACGCCAGCGCCGTAGCCGTCACCTTGCAGCAGAAGCAGTCCGTCTCCGCCTCGAACCGGCAGCTCTCCATCACCGTTTTCGTAAGCGTCAGCCCCGGAATTCCGCCGGAAAGCTTCGTCAAAAGCGCGTCGGATACCTCCATGCACCCCTTCGCGCCCAAGCTCTCCGGGCTTACGACCTCCATCGTAACCTCCGCCTCCAGCCGTTTCCCGTAGAGCGAAACCGTCTTCCCGTCCGTCTGCGTCACGCCCAAGTACGAATAAAGCCCCGCGTCCGTCGCCTCCGCCTTTTGGAGTCCAACAGCCACAACCGCGCCCGAAAGCTCCGGAAAATTCCCCTCCGGCATCTGCCGCACCGCCTGAAAGCCTGCGCCCTTCAGCCACGTCAGAACCGCCTCGATCAGCTGCTCCATGCCTCGTCGCCTCCCGCCTTCACCAAAAGCGCCCACACAAAGACCGCTTCGTCCGCCAGATACCGCGTTTCGCACCGCCGCACGATAAACGCCTGCCCCTGCGCCTCTATCCTCTGCCCCACGCAAAGCTCCAAATCCGCCGGGCCAATATACACGTACTGCCCCTTCTGGATTTTTCCGAGCGTTTCGATGACCTTCCGCGTCGCCTGCCAGCCCTTTTCCGTCACCGGCTGCACCAGCGCCCGGAACGTCCGCGCGCTCTGGCCGTCACGCACCGTCACAAGGCTCCCGTAGCCCTGCAAAATGCTCTCAATCAGCGTCTTCATCCGCGTACCCCCACGAACGCGAACCCCTCCGGTCTGCAAAACGGCCGCATCAGCATTCTGGCCTGCCATTCGAGTTTCTGCGGCGCGCTCATCTGCGACGTATTCTCAAGCCCCGTCGTCTTCACGCTCACATCGCCTACCGTAAAGCTCTCAATGTTCCATCCCGTCACACTCTTCTGCGCATAAATTCCGACCACCGCCATCCACGCCGCCGCGCAAACAAACACCGTCCGGCAGTCCTCCGCCGTCACGCCATCCTTGAGCCGCGCCTGCCACTGCGCCGACGCGATCTCGCAAAGCCGCTTCAAAAGCGTCTCATCCGTCCCGGAGGGGGCGGCCTGTCCGGCCGCCTCATAAATCTCTTCGAGTATCGTCATCCGATCACCAGCACCTTCGAGGCCTCCGGCATGATCTTGCCGAAGCCCGAGATCGACGTGATGGCCGCGCGCTCAAGCTGGCGGTCAATGAGCTTGTCATACTCAACCGTCACATCGCCCGCCTGCACCATCTCTAAGGCGTATCGTCTGTCCAGACCAATGATCTTGCCCGCGTCCACGCAGCTTGCGCGCAGCAGCTCCGCGCCCAGCGGGGTAGAAAGCGCGCCCGTGCCCTGGAAATTAAGCCCCGTCAGCGGATTCTGGAACTCGCTCAGACCCAGCATCTTGACCATCGCGTCGGTATTCATCAAAAAGCAATTGAGCTCATACGGCTCAAACTGCGCCCAAAATTCGACCAGCTGCTGATAGGTAAGCGTCCCCGCCGTGCCGGTCAGGGGCGACGTGCCGATCGTAAACGTCGATGCCGCATTATTGTTGCCGTCGCCGTTAACGAGAACATCCACCGCGTCCTTCAGATGCATCGTCTGGATGTACGCGCCGATCTGACGCAGCGTAACGGAAAACAGGTCGAGCTTCTGGAAGCGGATCGCCTCATAGGACGCAACAAGCATTCTGCCGCGCTTATTGAGCTTGACGAGATTGTCCTTCGTCTTGACCTGCGTGGCCGGGATGCTCGCGCCCTCGGCGACCTGCATGAGCATCTTGTCCTGCTCCGATGGCACAGAGTATACGCTTCTGTAGTCCATCGCATCGATGCTTGTCGTGCTCGCCGTGATCTTCGGCAGCACATTGTTTTCCTCCATGCCCTGCTTGACCGCGCGCGCGATATACTCCGGGAACAGAACGCTCGAGTCCATCGTGCGGAAAAATTTCTCCACCGGGTCGGAGTACGCGCCCTTCGCGTGAATGTCAAATCGCTTGAGCTGGCGCTGGAACGCGTCGGTTCCCTCGAGCGCCGTGCCTCTGTAGTTTTCGCTCGGGTCGAGCGACTCGAGCACCTGTGTAAACGTCTTGCCGCTCTCGCGGTACATGCCCTTTTCCAGCTTTACATGATCAAAACCCATCGTAATTCTCCTTTCCTCTTATAAAAAAAGACCGATTTTCTTGCTTGCCGCATCGACGCTGACAACAAGGCACGTTCTGCCCGTCGTTGCCGGAACGACCTCGCCGTCCTCATCCGTTGCCAGCACCGCGTAGCCAAGCGCCGGAGCCGTCGTGCCCGCGTAGCTGACCTCCACGTAGCCTCCCATCACCACATTGGCAGCGCCTCCTCTCACGCTCGAAACGACGCCAATAAAGCTGTCGTCCTCCCCGCACGCGCCGACCGTGCCGTTCGCCGTTACCTTGCAGACCTTGCCCTCCTGCAAGCCCTCGCCTGCCGCGAACGTCACCATACGCTCGCCGATTGCCTCAAAAGAAATTGCCATTGCTTGTTCTCCTTCCAAAAATCAATATTTCAGACGCGCCGGAACCTCTCCCAGCGCCTTGTCTGCTCCTAAATCAGAAACGCGCTGTTCTGCTCCCGCGCCACGTCCTTCTCCACTGTCATCTGCGGCGCCGGCGCAAAGAGCTCCGCCGTCTTGCGCTCGAGCCCCATGGTCACCGCCCGCAGATCCTCCGCCGGCATCGCGCGCAAAACCCGCTGCCAGAGCGCATCGTCCAAGCCAAGCTCTAAAAGCATCGCCGCCCGTCTTGCCCGCAGCGTGAGGTCTTCCCGATACGCCTTTCCGAGTTCTGCATCCTTCTGCAAGCGCTTCATCGCGACCTCGTCAAGCGCCCCCTCGCCGCCCGTCTGCTTTTTGAGTACGCCCGCTTCCTTCTGCGCCGGCACCGCCACAAATGAAAACTCATACGCATCCACAGCCTCGCAAAGAACCGCCGCGCACCGCTCCGTGCCGTACGTCTCGCCCTTCACATGCCCGCACGCGCCATACTCCTCGCCGCAGATCGAGCACATCTTCCGCCGCACCGCGCAGCCGATCGAGACCTCCTTTTTGATGCCGCCCTCAATCTGCCGGATAAGCCCGTCCGTCTCCGCTCCGCGCAGCATATACGCCCAGCCCTTGAGCATCGTCACGCCGTTCTGCGTCAGAACCTCCGTGTCAAAAATCCGCGCCACCTGCTTCTCCGCCGACCACGCGTGGTCCATGATCCCCGTCTTCCCGACAAAAAGCGCCGCCAGCTCCCGGATACACGCCTCCGAAAACCGCTCGTCGTCCCGGTCCACCTGATCGTCGCACAGCCGCACGGAAAACACATACACGTCCTCCGCCGTAACCTTCGTCTTCGTCAGCCGGTTGATTTTCTCCAGCTGCTCCTCGCTCGGCGCGCCGCTCAGCTCAACGCCTGCCGCCTTCGTTACCTTCATGTTGTCTCCTCCTGTCCTGCCGTCAATTTTTCCGCCTGCGCCCGGTAAAGCTCCGCGTGCGCCTGCTCCACAATGT
>CAKUNY010000118.1 GCA_934668605.1 uncultured Oscillospiraceae bacterium
AAACAAGCTCCGGCAGCTCCACAAGTCCGTCGGAATTGATATCGCACGCGTAGGCAAAGGGATTTCTGACCGTCTTCTGCGTTTCGTCCAGACTGGTTAAATTCTGGAACGTGCCGCCGCGGAAGATGAAAACGTCCGTTGTCAGGGAGTCTTCCTCCTGCGCGCTGGTAACAAATACGGCCGGAATGTTATAGGCGACCAAGCCCGTCATGATGCGCTTGACCGAAACGGCGCTGGACGCAAGGGGCACCTCGTGTCCTTTTTCCATCTGCTCGTTCCGGTACCGGTAGAGCTCTGCCGCGCCCTGCTTTTTTTCCGCGTCGAAGCGCAGAAGAAACAGATCCGTCTTTCCGTCGTTATCGAGATCACACGTTGTAAACTGGCTGTAGCTTGCCGTCATGAGCTGGACGATCTCGCCGTCTTCCAGAGAGTAAGCGCTCACCGACTGCAAGACCTGATCGCTCAGCTGCCGGCCAATGAGGATATCCTGCCCCGCCTCGCCGTCCAGATCGGTGTATTCCACCCGCGCAAACGCCGCGCCGTTTCCCTCAATGACGGAAATGTTCTGATACGCGCCGTCGATTTTATCGAAGACATAGGCCTTGAGCGGCTTTTCTCCGGAGGTTTTGGCGAAGACGATCGCCTCATCCTCTCCGTCGCCGTCGAGATCTGCCAGCTGCACCGACTGCTGATTGCTGCCGGCGATGGGCGCGCAGTATTCGCAGCCGGAAGCCGCCATTACCTCGTCGATCGCCTTTTGCAGATTGTCATACTCATCGGAGTGCCGGGGCAGCGTATAGAGCTCGTCGACCGTCTTTACAAAGCAGCCCGAGAGCAGCAGACAAAAAAGCATCGCGAAAACCGCAAGCACCCGTTTTTTCCGCCGCAATGCCCCTCACCCCTTCCCTTTACATAACATCTCAAGCCATTGTATCACAAATTGTTACAAATGTGTAGCGCTTTTGTAAAATAATCCTCATTTGAGCACGACATTTTTTTCGCCGAGCAGCCCGCGCAGCTCTTCGAGCATGATTTCCTCCGGCATGCACCGCCCGCCCATCCGGACGCCGGTGTCGGCATAATAGATGACAGTTCGCACCTGCCCGGGGAACATGTTTAAAATCGGAACGATTTTTTCGCTCCCCTTCTGCCCCGTGTGCGCGATTTTGAGATAGAGCGTCTTGCTTGCCAGCGCCTGCGCCGACTGCGCCCGCGCCTCGCCCTTCGCGTCAAAGTCAGAAAGCTTCCACACGCGGTTAACAACCATCTGCGGGTCTTTGTCGTCCCGGACGGAAATTCTGCCCGAAATGACGACGGCGGACGTTTCATACAGAAGCGAGCCGTACTGCCCCAGCGCGTTTGAAAACGTCAGAAGCTCCATCGAGCCCGTGTCGTCCTCCAACGTCACATAGGCCATCATCGACTGGTTCTTCGTCGTCTTCATCTTGACGTTCTGGACAATGCCCGCGACATTTACGACCTGCTCGTCGCTGAACTCGTCCGTGTGCTCGGAAAAGCTCTCCAGAATCGCGCCGATGCTCACGACATTCGCGCCCTTGAGCTTCTCGCGGTACGCGTCCATCGGGTGCCCGGAAAGATAGAGCCCCGTCGTCTCGCGCTCGAGCTTCATGAGTTCATCCGGCGGGAGCTCCGGAAGATCGGGCACATGCACCTCGGGAACGGGCGCATCCTCGTCGCTTCCGCCAAGGTCAAACAGGCCGATCTGCCCGTCGACATTTTTGCGCTTTCCCGCCGCAACGGTGTCCATGACTGCCTCATAGATTTGCAGCAGCTGCGAGCGTTTGAGCCCAAAGCAGTCGCAAGCGCCGCACTTGATGAGGTTCTCGAGCGCCCGCTTATTCAGATCTGTCCCGTACATCCGCTGGCAGAAGTTCTCGAGTCCCGTGAAAAGCCCCTCCTGCTCTCGGTTGGCCATGACCTTCTGGATAAATCCGCGCCCGATATTTTTGATCGCGGCAAGGCCGAAGCGGATGCCGCCGGGAACGACGGTAAAATGGTCGTTCGACTCGTTGATATCGGGCGGCAGAACCGCAATTCCCATCGCCTTGCACTCGGCGATGTACTCGGAAATCTTCGTCGAGCTGTCTAAGACCGAGGTCATAAGCGCCGCCATGTACTGGCGGGGATAATAGAACTTGAACCACGCCGTCTGGTAGGCAATGACCGCGTAGCAGACCGAGTGCGCCTTGTTGAACGCGTAGTTCGCAAAGTCGTACATTTCGTTGTAGATAGACTCTGCGACCGGCACAGGAATCCCATTTGCCTCACAGCCAGAAATAGCGCGCGTGGGGTCGCCGTGCAAAAAAGCGCCGCGCTCTTTTTCGATGTCCTTGACCTTTTTCTTGCTCATCGCGCGGCGCACCATATCGGCCTGCCCCAGAGAGTATCCCGCCAGCTTGCGGAAGATCTCAATGACCTGCTCCTGATACAAAATGCAGCCGTAGGTAACAGACAAAATCGGCTCTAACGACGGGTGCTTGTATTTGACGAGCTTCGGGTCATTTTTGCAGGCGATGAGGCGCGGAATGGAGTCCATAGGCCCCGGGCGATAGGCCGCGACGATGATGGAGAGGTCTTCAATCGACTGCGGCTTTAACCCCACGCAGACACTCGTCATGCCGGTCGATTCCATCTGGAACACGCCCGACGTTCTTCCCTGCGTCAGCATCTCCATGACCTTGGGGTCGTTGTCCGTGACTCTGTCCATCGAAAAATCGGGTTCCGTTTTGCGGATATCCTGGATCGCGTCGTCGATGACCGTAATGTTCCGAAGGCCGAGGAAGTCCATCTTGAGAAGGCCGAGCTCCTCAAGGGTCGTCATCGTGTATTCGGTGACGGTCGTCTCGTCGTTCGTCGCGAGCGGCACATAATCATAAACAGGCAGACGCGTAATGACAACGCCCGCCGCGTGGGTCGAGGTGTTGCGCGGCATGCCCTCAAGCGCCATCGCCGTGTCGATGAGGTTTTTGACGCGCGCATCGCCGTCGACCATTTCTTTAAGCCGCGGAGACACGCGCAGCGCCTCCTTGAGCGTCATATGCGGCGTTGCCGGGACGAGCTTTGCGACCACGTCCGTCTCTGCAAACGTGAAGTTGAGCGCCCGGCCGACGTCCCGGATCGCGCCTCTGGCCGCCATCGTGCCGAAGGTCACGATCTGCGCGACATGATCGTCTCCGTATTTTTGCCGCACGTAGTCGACAACCTCGCCGCGCCTCGTGTCTCCGAAGTCCATATCGATATCGGGCATCGTCACGCGCTCGGGGTTTAAAAAGCGCTCGAAGAAGAGGCCGTATTTCATGGGGTCGATTTCCGTGATATGAAGCGCGTACGTTACCATCGAGCCTGCCGCGCTGCCGCGCCCGGGGCCGACGGGAATACCCGCGCGTTTGGCGAAATTCACAAAGTCCCACACGATCAGGAAGTAGTCCGTAAAGCCCATCTTCTCGATCATGTCAATTTCGTATTCCATCTGCTGCCGGTACTCGGGGTGCTCGTCGCCGTAGCGCTCCTTGTATCCCTTGTCGCAGAGCTCTTTTAAGTACGTCAGAGAATCGTAGCCCGCCGGGAGCTTGAATTCCGGCAGGTGATATTTGCCGAAGGTAAACTCGACATTACAGCGCGCGGCGATTTTCGCCGTGTTTTCAAGCGCCTCTGGATACGCCGCAAAAAGCTCCTGCATCTGCTCTTCGGACTTGAGATAAAACTCCTGCGTCTCAAATTTCAGGCGGTTCGTATCGTCGACAGTCTTTCCCATCTGGATGCACATGAGAACGTCCTGGATTTTCGCGTCCTCCTGCCGCAGATAGTGCGCGTCGTTCGTCACAACGAGCGGCAGACCCGTTTCCTCTGAGAGCCGGACAAGCTGCTGGTTCACCTTCGGCTGCTCGGGAAGGCCGTGATTCTGAAGCTCTAAATAATAGTGATCTTTGCCGAAAATCTCCGCATGCTCCAGCGCGGCCTTTTTTGCGCCCTCGTAGTCCCCCTGCATGAGAAGCTGCGGAAGCCGGCCTGCCAGACACGCCGAGAGCGCAATGAGCCCCTCGTGGTGCTCGCGCAATAAGTCCATATCCACACGCGGGCGGTTATAAAAGCCGTCTAAAAAGCCGCGCGAGACCATATAGCTGAGATTCCGGTAGCCTGTCTCGTTTTCGCAGAGGAGCACCAGATGATACGCCTCGCGGTCGAGCGCGTGCACCTTATCAAAGCGCGTTCTCGGCGCGACATAGACCTCACAGCCGATGATGGGCTTCACGCCCGCCGCCTTCGCCGCCTTGTAAAAATCGATCGCGCCATACATGACGCCGTGGTCGGTGATGGCGATCGCGTCCTGCCCCAGCTCCTTGACCCGATCCATAAGTCCCGCGATGCGGCACGCGCCGTCAAGCAGGCTGTATTCCGTATGCACATGCAGATGGACAAAGCTCATAACTCATTCCTCCAATGCGCGCGCGAGCTCCAGGAGCTTTCGCATGCGGTGGTTGATGGCGGATTTTGTGATGGGTGGGTCTAACATCGCGGCCAGCTCCTGAAGCGTCGCTTCGGGGTTTTCCCGGCGCAAAAGGGCGGTTTCACGGAGCTTTCCGGGGAGCTTGTCGAGCTCTCCCGCCTCTTCCAGCGCGCGGATGGCCGCCATCTGTCCCATTGACGCGTCGACGACCTTTGTTAAGTTCGCCGTTTCGCAGTTGACGCGGCGGTTGATGCCGTTTCGCAGGTCTTTTTCGACCTTCGCCTCCATCACGCCCATTGCCGACACCTGCGCGCCGATGGCGGTCAGGAAATCTTCAATGTAGTCGCTCTGCTTGAAATATAAAATGTTGTTGCCGCCGCGCGTCAGCTCCTTCGGGGAAAAGCCGCATTCAATCAAAAGCGCGCAGGTTTCCCGGCTGACTTTGTAGTGCGACGTCGTCATTTCCAGATGGTATCGCTTTGCCGGGTCCGTGACCGAGCCGCCGGCGAGAAACGCGCCCCTGAGATACGCCATGCACTCGGCTTCCTCTTCCAGCATGCCGAAGTTCACATGCAGCGTCAGACTGGACTTGAGATCCATTTGCAGGGTATCAAAGATTTTCGCGATCTTGTCCTCCGCCGTGATGGAAAACTGGAGCTTTCCCCGATCCTCCGACGCAGGCTCCTGGTCAAACGAGACGCCGAACGCCTTTTTAAACAGCTTGGGAAGGCGCGCGGCAAAATCGCGGCTTTCGGTAATGATGCGGATCTCCGCGCTTGTGAACGTGTTGCAGTACAGCAGCACGCCGTAGCTCTCGGCAACCGCGCAGGATCTGCGGCTCATGGCTTCTTTGCAGAGCTCCGCTTTGACGTTGGATGAAAAAGACATAAGTCCTCCACGTAACTACGTTCTTATCGTTCGTATGTTCTGAATTCCTGCCAGACGGACAGAATCGCCCGCGCCAGCTCGTCGGGATTGTGCCGGATGTAGCGTCCCGGCGTGCAGACCGGGAACTCGCGCAGCGCAACGCCGAGCTGCTCGACCTCCTCGCGCGTGGCCAAGATCTGCTCCACGCCCTCTTTCTGATACGGTTCGAGAAATTCCGCCGAAACCCTTCGGTTATTTGCGATGCACACATCCATGACGTCCTCGCACGCGTGGGCAAAAATCGCCCTGATGTGGTCAGCCGCCGTATACCCATCCGTCTCGCCGTCCTGCGTCATGATGTTGAGCACATAGCACTTGAGCGCCCGCGCGCGGGAGACGGCCTCGGAGATCCCGTCGACAAGAAAATTCGGAATGATGCTGGTATATAAGCTGCCCGGCCCCAGGACGATCACGTCCGCATCCGCGATGGCCTCCAACGCGTCTGGAAGCGGCTGCGGATGCTCGGGCACCAGCCGGATCTTCCGGATGCGGCAGTCGTTGAGCTTTTTCGCATAGAAAATCTTGCTCTCGCCGAGGCAGCGCGAACCGTTGTCAAATTCCGCCTCCAGGTGTACGTTCTGGTTCGTGACCGGAAGCACCCGACCCGTGATGGCCAGAACATCTCCCATCCGGTGCACGGCTTCGTCAAACGAGCCCGAGATGCCGTTCATCGCGGCGAGAAAGAGATTTCCGAAGCTCTGCCCGGCGAGGCTTCCTTCGGTGAAGCGGTAGTTGAGAAGCTTCTGCATCGTGGGCTCGGTGTTTGCAAGGGACATGATGCAGTTTCGGATATCGCCCGGCGGCAGCATGCCAAGGTCTTCCCGGAGCATCCCCGAGCCGCCGCCATCATCCGCGACGGTAACAATCGCCGTAATATATTTTGTGTAGCGCTTGAGCCCGCGCAGCATCGCAGAGAGCCCATGGCCGCCTCCAATCGCGACGATGTGCGCCATGCGCTTTTTTGGCTCGTATAATCGGACGTTTTCCATCTCTGCCACGCGCTCACCCCCTGTTCCGGCTCATGTCG
>CAKUNY010000119.1 GCA_934668605.1 uncultured Oscillospiraceae bacterium
CAGCGCTGCCGCGAGATCGGCGCGTTCCGCCAGTGGACGAAAAAGCAGACCGACGACCCCATTTTCAAGGCGTACCGCAAGGAGTACAAAAAGCGCTTCGCATGGATCAAGGCCGGACGCATCACCGACGAGCAGTTTTACGTCTGGAGCGAGCAGGCCAGAGAAGAAAAGAAAAAATGTGACCGCGAGATTATCTCGCTGGAGGAGTTCCAACAGTGGCTCCGCGACTCCAAAATATAAAACTACGCGGTCGGTGCATCCACTGACCGCGTATTCTTTGTCTATTGCGGAGCAAAACCTGCGCCGGGCGTTATCCCGTAATCCGGCGAACGCCCTATCTGACTTTCCACACGGCATCCTGCTTTTTGCAAGTTTCTATCCCGAAAAATTCTCTTCCCATTTTTCAAGTTCACCATTCAGGAGAATTACGAAATTACTTTGTATCTAATGTCCATTATATCTGCGCGAATTTGTGTATTATGTACAAAATATTTCGCTCAAAATCATTAAAAAACTGCGTCGGTTCTAAATTATGAAATTATTGATTTTTTTACTTGCAAATCAGGACCCGCGTGCTATAATAGGGCTCAATCAAACAACGGACGGGGCAATGAGGTCACCTGCGCACAAGCTGCGCGGCGGCCTCTTTTTTGTTCCTTTGCTTTGTCTTGGGGCCCAAATTCATGACAAGGACAAACAGCCGTATGTTTTGACAATTTTCTGAAAAGCGAGGGTTCGTTATGAAAAAGCTTAAAATGGTCATTTCCCTGCTGCTGACGCTCACGCTGCTGACCGCCATGTTTGCCGGCTGCGCGTCCACCGCGCAGACCGCTGCCTCCGAAACCGCTTCCGAAGCTGCCTCGGCTTCCACACCCGTCGAGAGCGAGACTTCCGCTTCCGCGCCCGCCGCGTCGGGAGAAGAGGATCACATCATCCGCATCGGCGCGATCTGCGCAATGACCGGCGGCTCCGCGATCTATGGCGAAGGCGCACAGAACGCTGTCGATATGGCTGTAGAAGAGATCAACGCGAGCGACTCTGAATACAAAGTCGAGATCGTCAATGGCGGCAAGGTCGCCGACGACGCAAAGGACGCCAAGCAGGCGATGAACGCCTACAACAAGATCATGGCAGACGCACCCGAAGCGCTGATCGGCAGCTTCTTCTCGTCCGTGACGCTCCCCATGGCGGAGCAGGCCGCAAAGGACGGTATGCTGCTGCTGGCGACCGGTGCAACAAACTCCGCCGTCACCCAGAAGGGCGAGACGATCTTCCGCAACTGCTTCATCGACCCCTATCAGGGCAAGATGGCGGCGCTGTTCGTCAAGAGCAAGGGCATTTCCAAGGTCGCTGTGATCTACGCCAAGGACGACGATTACTCCAACGGTCTGAAGGACGCGTTCGTTGAAAACTGTGAAAGCTTCGGCATCGAGGTCGCTTATGTCGGCGAATGCATGACCACCGACACCGACTTCAGCTCCCAGACGGCACAGGCCGCCGCCTCCGGTGCGGAATTCCTGTATTACCCCTGCTTCCTGGATACTGTTCCGCTGTTTGTCGGTGCGGCAAGAAACGCCGGCTTCACCGGCATCATCATGGGCGGCGACGGCTGGGACGGCTCGGATACGACGGGTCTGGAAGATAAATTTGAAAACTGCTATTTCACCAACCACTACTCCAGTGAGGATACCGCGCCGGCCGTTGTGAATTTCGTCAAGAAGTTCACCGAAAAGTACGGTACCGAAAGTCTGAACGCCTGCGCGGCGCTGTATTATGACGCGGTCTATATGCTGGTGCAGGCTGCCGAAAACGGCGGCGGCTCGGATACGTCAAGCCTTGTCAAGGGCATGAAGGGTATGCACTTCTCCGGCGTTGGCGGCGACATTACGCTCGATGAAAACGGCGACGCAGTCAAGAGCATCGTCTTCAATACCTACGAAGGCGGCAAGGTCAAATGGAGCGAGACGCTGGACGCCGAAGGCAACCTCGTTTCCAGCGCGCAGTAACAATCGCGCTTCTCCTGTGGCAGAACGTTCTGCCGCAGGAGAAGCAGAAAGAAAGGTGAGTGGATTATGACAGCATCCCTTTTTATCCAGAGCCTGATCAACGGACTGAACCAGGGTGCTATCTATGCGCTGATCGCCCTGGGCTACACCATGGTCTACGGCATCATCCGTATGATCAACTTCGCGCACGGCGATTTCATCATGATCGGCGCATATACCCTGTTTTATACGATTCCTCTCATGGTACACGCCGGAATGCCCGCATGGCTGTCGGTCGTCATTGCCATCGTCTGCTGCGCGCTGGTCGGCGTGCTGGTCGAGACCTTCGCCTATAAGCCGGTCCGGAAGGCAGGCTCCATGTCCGCGCTGATCACCGCGCTGGCGATGAGCATTTTTCTGGAAAACCTCGCGATGGTATGCTTCGGCGCGAAGCCGCACAATGTGCAGGCAATTTTTCAGCTCCCCACTGTGCGGGCAGGTTCCGTTTCTCTGCCGCTGAACGTGCTTCTGACAATCGCCATCGGTCTTGTCATCATGCTGGCCATGCAATTTTTCGTCAGGAAAACCAATCTCGGCAAGGCAATGCGGGCTGTGCCGCAGGACAAGGACGCCTCCACGCTGGTCGGCATCAACGTCGATCGGATCATCACGCTCACCTTTGCCATCGGCTCGGCGCTGGCTGCGGTCGCAGCGCTCATGTATTGCTCCACCTATCCCCGCGTGACCAACGACATGGGCTCGATGATGGGCATGAAGGCGTTCATCGCGGCGGTTCTTGGCGGCATCGGCGTCATTCCGGGCGCGATGCTTGGCGGGATTCTGGTTGGTCTGATTGAAATATTCGTAAAGCTTTTTGCCCCCGGCTGGTATGAGGCGGTCACCTATGGAACGCTGATCGTGATCCTTCTGGTCAAGCCCTCCGGTATTCTGGGCAAAAACGTGGGTGAAAAGGTGTAAGGAGGATGAACGATGACGAAAAAAATCCGGCTTTCCTACCTGCTCAATGCCGCGGGCGCCGCTCTGGTGTTCGGCGTTCTGAGTCTTCTGTTTTCCGCTGGCGTCTTCGGAAGCTCCACCACGTACATTCAGGGCATCTGCACCACGGCCTGCTATACCATTATTATGGTGGCGTCGTTGAATCTGGTCGTGGGCTTCATGGGCGAGTTCTCTATGGGGCACGCAGGCTTCGTTTCCGTGGGCGCATATGCCGCGGCCATCGTATCGGGTCTTCTCGCCGGGAAGGGTCTTCCGGACTTTGGGCTGTTTTTGATCGCGATCCTGGCGGGCGGTCTGGCGGCGGGTCTGATGGGCGTTCTGGTCGGTATTCCGGCGCTGCGGCTGCGCGGCGACTATCTGGCCATCGTGACGATGGCGTTCGCGGAGATCATCCGCGTGTGCTTCTGCAACTTCTCCATGACCGGCGGCGGCAAGACGATGAGCGGCATTCTGAAGCTTTCGACGTTTCCGCGCGCATTCTGGACGATGGTCGTTTGCGTAACGGTGATGTTCCTGTTCGTCCGCAGCAAATTCGGCAGAACCATCCGCGCCATCCGCGAAGATTACATCGCGGCCTCCGCCGCAGGGATCAATGTTACCTATTATAAGGTACTGACGTTCGCCGTCTCCGCGTTTTTTGCCGGGATCGGCGGCGGCATCTACGCCCATTATATGACGGCGATGATCCCCACCAACTTTAACTTTGCCTATTCTGCGGAGCTTCTGTCCGAGGTGATCATCGGCGGCACCGGGTCTTTGACCGGCTCGGTCATCGGCGCGGCGTTCCTCAGCGTTCTGCCGGAGGCCATGCGCGAGTTCGCGACCTACCGGATGCTCGCGTATTCCGTTGTGCTGGTGCTGGTCATGCTGTTCCGCCCGGGTGGAATTTTCGGTCATTGGGAATTCAGCCTGACACGGATGCTCACGCATCCGGCAAAGAGCCGGGCTTTGAAGAAAGGGGTGTAGATCATGGCAGCGCAAATCCATACCGAGCCTGTTCTGCGGTGCCAGCATATGGGCATCCAGTTCGGCGGTCTGAAAGCGGTCGACGATTTCAATCTGGAGATCGGTCAGTCGGAGCTGGTCGGTCTGATCGGCCCGAACGGCGCGGGCAAAACCACAGTGTTCAACCTGATTACGGGCGTATACAAGCCCACGGAGGGTTCGTTTTATCTAAGCGGCGTGCGCATGAACGGAAAAAAGACGCATCAGATCGTCCACGCCGGCATTGCCCGCACGTTCCAGAACATCCGCCTGTTCAAAAAGATGACAGTTCTGGAAAACGTCAAAGCGGCCATGCTGCAGATGCTCCCCTACTCGCTGCCGCAGGCCATTTTGCGGACCGGCAGCTATTGGAGTGAAGAAGCGGCAGCCACGGAAAAAGCCATGGAGCTGCTGCGCGTCGTGCATCTGGACGAAAAAGAAGCGCTCGAGGCGGACAATCTTCCTTACGGTCAGCAGCGGCGGCTGGAAATTGCCCGCGCGCTGGCGACAGATATGAAGCTTCTGCTGCTCGACGAGCCGGCTGCCGGCATGAACCCAACGGAAACCGAAGAGCTTCTGGAGATCATCGACGATATCCGCAGGGAATTCAAGGTCTCCGTGCTTTTGATTGAACACGACATGAGTCTGGTCATGAACATCTGTGAGCGGATTCAGGTGCTGGATTTCGGCACGACCATCGCCTCCGGCACGCCGGAGCAGATCGCAAACAACCAGAAGGTCATCGAGGCGTATCTCGGTAAGGATCACACGGCGCAGGAGGTGGCAAAACATGCTTGAGGTGAAGGATCTGTGTGTAAATTACGGTGCGGTGCAGGCGCTCAGCGGCATTTCTCTGCAGGTCAGGGACGGCGAGATCGTCTCGCTGATCGGCGCGAACGGCGCAGGCAAGACGACGACGCTTCGCACCATCACGGGACTTCAGAAGGCGGCCTCCGGAAGCATCGTCTTTGACGGTCACGACCTGCTTCATACCGCGCCCAGCAAAATTATCACCCTGAAGCTGGCGCACGTGCCGGAAGGCCGGCATATTTTCCCGCAGATGAGCGTGGCCGAAAATCTGGAGATGGGCGCCTACGCAGACAAGACCGGAATTGGTGATACACTCGCGGCGGTTTACGAGCGCTTTCCGCGCCTTTCGGAGCGGCGGCGGCAGTTGGCGGGCACGCTCTCCGGCGGCGAGCAGCAGATGCTGGCCGTTGGTCGGGCGCTCATGGCAAAGCCGAAGATGATCCTGATGGACGAACCGTCCATGGGTCTGTCCCCGCTTCTGGTGCAGGAAATCTTCCGGATCATTCAGGAGGTTCACCGGCAGGGAATCACGGTGCTGCTGGTCGAGCAGAACGCACGCATGGCGCTTTCCATTTCCGACCGTGCCTATGTGCTGGAAACCGGGAAAATCAGCATTTCCGGAGACGCCGCGGCGCTTTTGAACGACCCCAGAGTCAAAAAAGCCTATCTCGGGCAGTAAGGAGGAACGCATATGTCGAACTTTGCCATTGCCATCACCAGGACCTGCGGTTCCGGCGGCGGCAGCTACATCGGGAAGAAGCTGGCGGCGGATTACGGCATCGACCTGTACGACCGCAAGCTTCTGCGTCTGGCCTCCGACGACAGCGGCATCAGCGAAGCGGTCTTTGCACGGGCGGATGAAAACACGCGCAAGACCCTGCTCTACAAGGTATCGCGCAGGATCTATGATGGTAAGCTGATTCCGCCGGAGAGCGGAAACTTCATCAGCGACGAAAATCTCTTCAATTATCAGTCCAAAATTCTCCGGGAGCTGCTGAACTGTGAAAGCTACGTCTGCGTCGGTCGGGCGGCGGATTTTGTCCTGCGGGACAAGCCAAATGTTTTGAAGCTCTACATTGACGCGCCCTATGAGCGCCGCGTGGAGCGGGAAATCGCCCGGCAGGGCATCAGCCGTGCGGACGCTGTGCGGTACATCGACCGTCTGGACCGCTACCGCGAGAGCTATTACCGTTTCCACACCGGAAGGGTCTGGAAGGATATGGCGAACTACGATCTGTGTCTCGATACGGCAACGCTGGGACTGGATGTCTGCGTGGCAGCGATTGAGCGGATCATCGAGCTGAAATTCGGCGTAAAAGTGCCATGTCATTCGTCCGGCGTGTAAAGCCGTTCTTCCGATTCGATCCTTCTGCGTAGAACGCGAACCATATTTAGCAGTTCTTCGCTGAAGCCACCAAGCTCATCCAGCGAAACTGCACCATCCGCAATCAGACGAGCCAAATCGAACACAACGTTCTGTTTTCGGAGTTCAAGCTGCACCCCCGGCTTTCTCCGATCCTCACGTATTCTTTTATTCAGCGT
>CAKUNY010000120.1 GCA_934668605.1 uncultured Oscillospiraceae bacterium
CTTTCTGATCGCGCTTCTGACGGGCGATAAGCAAGGACTCTCCTATTGCCTGAAAAATGATCTTTCCCGCAGCGGCATTTATCATGTCGTCGCGGTATCCGGAATGCACGTGAGTCTGCTTGCCGGGCTTATCATGCTTCTTTGCGCGAACAAACGCACGCTCTGCGCGGCGCTCGGCATTCCCGCCGTCTGGTTTTTCGTGCTGCTGACAGGCGCGGGCGCGTCGAGCGTTCGAGCCGGCGTCATGCAGACGGTGCTTCTTTTATCCGGCCTTGCCCGGCGGGAGCGCGATTCCTGGACGGCGTTTTCGCTCGCGGGGCTTTTGCTGCTGGCGGAAAATCCGTGGGCAATCAAAAATGTCGGGCTGCTGCTATCGTTTTCGTCGACGGGCGGCATTTTGCTGTTTGCAAGGCCTCTGTATCACGCGATGGTCGAATCGAAGGCGTATTCCCATCTCGAGGACAACCATCCGGCGCTTGCGCATGGGCTCAAGGCCGCGATCACCGCCGTGTGCTGCTCGATCGCCGCGAGCGCGTTTTCGCTTCCGATCTGCGCATACTATTTTAAGCTGATGTCCGTGTCGGGCTTTTTGACGAACGCGCTTTGTCTGTGGCTCGTGAGCATGATTTTCTCCGCCGGGCTCGTAACCGCCATCGCCGCGTGCGTGTGGAGCCCGGTCGGAGTCGGCCTCGGGTGGCTTTTGGCGTGGCCGGCGCGGCTGGTGCTCGGGATTGTCCGCGTGATGGCGAGCCTTCCCTACAGCGCGGTTTCCCTGGAAAATCCCTATGCCGCAGTCTGGACGGTGTTTTTCTTCTTCGCGGTCTGGCTGCTCTGCTTAAAGGCCAAAAAGCTCAGCGGCGCGGTCGTTCTGCTGGCGCTCGGCGGGACGTTTGCCGTCTGCATGGGACTTTCCGCGCTGGACTACCGGAACCCGGGCTTTACCTTCACGGCGCTGGACGTCGGTCAGGGCAGTGCCTCATCTATACGGCAGGCGGCCAGACGAGCGTTGTTGACTGCGGCGGCGCGCAGGACGAGAGCGGCGAGCTTGCCGCAAGGTATTTGGAGACGAACGGCGTTTTCCATATCGACCGGCTGATTCTCACGCACCCGGACGCAGACCACTGCAACGGCGCGGCGCAGCTTTTATCGCGCATCCGCGTCGATGCGCTTTATCTGCCGCTCACGGCCATCCGGGAAGACAGCGCGATGCTGCAAGCCATTCGCAAGGCCGCAAGGCAAACCGGCACGCGAATCGAATTTGTCCGCGAGGATACGGAATTTGCAGCGCAAAATGGGAAAATTTCCATTTTAAAGCCAGATTTGCGCGAAAGTGGCAACAACGGCGGGCTTTGCGTCTTGGCATCGCACGAAAAATATGATATTCTAATAACCGGCGATTTAAGCCAGAACGCGGAATACCGGCTGTTGTCGCGGTATGATCTGCGGGACGTGGAGCTGCTCATCGCGGGGCATCACGGCGCAGCGACTTCGACCAGCGAGGCGCTGCTGCAAAGAACCGGCGCGTCGAGCGTCGTCATTTCCGTCGGCGCGGACAATTCCTACGGCCACCCGGCGGCGGATACCCTTGCGCGCATCGCGGAAAACGGCGCGGCAATTTACCGGACGGATGAACTGGGAACCATCGTCATCCGGGGAGGAACCTATGGCAAAGAAACAGGCGGCGGAATCAGCCGATAGCCTGCGGCAATTCAAGCAGGATCTAAAAAACAATACGCTGGGAAGCTTCTATATCTTCTGCGGTGAGGAGGCGTTTTTGCGGGACTACTATCTCGCGGAGCTCACGAAAAAGCTGTCAAGCGGCCCGGCCGCAGAATTCAATGTGCACCGCTTCGACGCTTCGACCATCTCTCCGCAGGCGCTTCTGGACGCGGTGGAGGCCATGCCGATGATGGCCGAGCGGACGCTGGTGCGCGTGGACGATGTCGACTTTTTTAAGCTCCCCGAGAGCGCGCGCGAGCAGTACCGCGGGATCTTCGAAGATCTGCCGGACTATGCCTGCCTCGCGCTTTGCTACGACACGGTAGAGTATAAGCCGAACGGCCAGATGCGAAAGCTCGCGGACACCTTAAAAAAGCGCGCGCAGGTGCTGGAATTCCAAAAGCCCTCCGAGCGCGAGCTCACCGCGTGGATCGCGCGGCACTTCCGAGCCGAGGGAAAGACGATTTCCGATCAGCTCGCGGTGTATCTGATCTTTTTGACGGGCGGCGGCATGACGCAATTAGAGGGCGAGATCAAAAAAATCTCCGCCTACGCGTCCGGAAGCGACATTCCGCGCGCAGACATTGACGTGGTGGTGACGCCCGTTTTAAACGCGCAGACCTTTGACATTTCGAACGCCATTGCCGGCGGCAATTTTCAGCTGGCGCTTACAAAATTACAGGAGCTTTTCGCCATGCAGGCCGAACCCATCGCGATTCTGGGCGCGGTCGGCTCGCAGATCAGAAGGCTCTATTATGCGAAAACCCTCGCGGCCTGCGGGAAAAACCAGCAGACGTTCATGGAGCTGACCGGAAACAAAAGCAGCTACGCCGCAAACCTCACCTTCACGGCGGCAAGGTCTGTTTCTCAGAGCTTCTGCGAAACCGCGGTCAAGCTTTGCTTGCAGGCAGACCGCGACATGAAGCGCAGCGCGGACGAGCCGGAGCGGATCTTGGAGGTACTCGTGGCGACGCTTTCGCAGGAGGCGCGCCGTGGTTAAGATCAAGCAGGCCATCGTCGTCGAGGGAAAGTACGATCAGAACACGCTCTCGCAGCTGGTCGACGCGACGATCTTCCAGACACGCGGCTTCGGCGTGATGCACGACAAGGCACTTCTGGAGCTTTTGCGCAAGGCCGCCAGAACGACGGGGCTCATCATCTTCACCGACTCCGACGGCGCGGGCTTCGTCATTCGGAACTTTCTAAAGGGCGCGCTTCCGAAGGAGGGCGTTTTGCACGCGTATATCCCCGACATTCCCGGCAAGGAAAAGCGCAAGCGCGCGCCCGGAAAAGAGGGACTGCTCGGCGTGGAGGGCATGACGAAGGAAACTTTGCTCAAGGCGCTCGAAAGCGCGGGCGCGGATTTGGGCGGTGAGCCTGCTAAAAAGCCGGGCGATGCGATCACAAAGTTCGATCTATACGCCGCCGGTCTTTCCGGAAGACCGGACAGTGCGTCCAAACGCGCAGCATTTTTGGAGAAACTTCGTTTTCCGGCGCACATGAGCGCGAACGCGCTTGTAGATGCGCTGAATTTACTATATACGCGGGAGGAATTTCTCTCGCTGTTTGAGGAAACAACATGATTGACATTTCCGTAAAAGACCTCGTCAAGAGCTTTGACGAGGACGAAAATCTGCTCGACGGAATCAGCTTCGATGTCCAGTCGGGCGAGCGCGTGGGTCTGCTCGGCAAAAACGGCGCGGGCAAGACGACACTCTTTAAAATTCTGACGGGCGAAATAGACTACAATTCCGGCGAGATCGCCTTCGCGCAGGGAAAAAAGGTCGGCCTTATTTCGCAGATCCCGGTCTATCCGGCGGAATTTACCGTGAACGATGTGCTCCGCGCGGCGTTTTCGAGTTTGGACAAGATCAAAGCGCGCATGCGGCAGCTGGAAAAAACCATGACCGAGCATACGCCGAAGGAGATTCTTTCGGAGTATGACGCGCTCACAAGCCGCTTTGAAGCGGGCGGCGGGTATGAGATCGACACCGAGACGGACAAAATCTGCAACGGCCTGATGATCTCGCTGGCTCAGCGCGAGCAGCTGTTTTCGTCTCTCTCCGGCGGCGAGAAAACGCGGGTGAACTTAGCCCGGCTGCTTCTCGAGAAGACCGACATTCTGCTCCTCGACGAGCCGACCAACCATCTGGACATGCACGCGGTGGAGTGGCTCGAAGAATACATTTCGCGCTTCAAGGGGACGGTCTTAACGATTTCGCACGACCGGTATTTTTTAGACCGCGTCGTCAGCCGCATCATTGAAATTTCGAACGGCAAGGCGGAGTTTTACTCCGGCAACTACTCGTTTTACGTCCAGGAAAAGCAGGCGCGCTTTGAGCTCCAGCTCAAGCAGTATGAAAAAGAGCAGGCCAAGCTCTCGCAGCTGGGCTTTACGCTCGAGCGCATGAAGGGCTGGGGCATCAACAACCGCACGCTCTACCGCCGCGCCATGTCCATCCAGCACCGGATGGACAGAATCGAAAAGACCGACAAGCCGAAGACGGAGAAGACCATGCGCGCGCGCTTTGCCGAGCGCAGCTTCTTCGGTGACGAGGTGCTTTCCGTCAAAGGGCTCGGCAAGGCGTTTGACGGGCGGACGCTCTTTCACGACGTGGAGCTTCAGGTCGCAGGCAGCGAGCGCATCGCGATTCTCGGCGACAACGGAACCGGCAAGACGACGTTTCTAAAGGTTTTGCTGGGAGAAGAAGCGGGCGCGGGCAAGATCAAATTCGGTCCCACGGTCAAGTGGGCGTATCTTCCGCAGATCATCCACTTCGAGCACCCCGAGCGGACGCTGCTTGACACGATGCTGTATGAGAAAAACTGCACCGTCCAGACCGCGCGTGACCGATTGGGCGCGTATCTGTTTGAGGGCGAGGACGTGTTCAAGACCGTATCGTCTCTTTCCGGCGGCGAGCAGTCGAGGCTGCGGCTGTGCATGCTGATGGACGAAAAAATCAACCTTCTCATCCTCGACGAGCCGACGAACCATCTGGATTTAGCGTCCCGCGAATGGGTCGAGGACGCGCTGGAGGAATACGAGGGCGCGCTGCTGTTCGTCTCGCACGACCGCTATTTTGTGGACAAATTCGCCACGCGCATCTGGGAGCTTGAGAACCAGACGATCCGCGATTTCCCGTGCGGCTACGAAAAATACCGCTCGATCAAGGCCTTTGAGGCCATGCAGACCGCCGCCCCCGCGAAGGAAAAGCGCGAAAAGAAGGAAAAGCCGAAGCAAACAGGCGGCAGCAAGGCGATTGAAAAGAAGATCAAGAACTTAGAGCGCGAGATCGAAAAGCAGGAGACGCTGGTCGCGGAATTCGACGAAAAAATCGCGGCGGCGAGTTCTGACTATCAGGAGCTGGCGCGGCTGATGGAAGAAAAGCAGACCGAGGAGACGAAGCTCTCCGGCATGATGGACGAGTGGGAGGCCTTGAGCCTACAGTTGGAGGTGGGCGTATGACGCTTGTCATTCTGGCGGCGGTTTTCGCCGTGCTCGGAATCGCGCTGATTGTGATTCCCTTCCACGTCGCGATGACGGGGATCTGTTTTCTGGGACTTTCCGCGGTGTGCGTTATCCTGCGGCTTCTGCGCGGGAAAAAACACGAAAGGACGTGGCGCGTGATTTTACTGACGCTGACAGGGGTGTGCATGCTGACGGTCTTCGGCGCGATGGCCTATATTGACTACAGCGGGCGCTCAGACACATTTGATGCGGATACCGCGCCGGAATTTGTCGTCGTGCTCGGCGCGCAGGTGCAAGGCGACCAGCCGTCGCTGACGCTCAAAAAGCGGCTCGATCTGGCGCTTTCTTATCTGAACGACCACCCGCAGGCGAAGGTCATTGTCTCCGGCGCGCAGGGCGCGGACGAGGCGTATCCGGAAGCTTACGTCATGGCGAAGTACCTGATAGAACAGGGCGTGGACGAAAGCCGCGTCATTCAGGAGGATCAGGCGCACGACACGCGCGAGAATCTGGAGTATTCCCGCGTGCTCGCCGAACAGCACGGCATGGATACAGCGTCTGTTCTCATCATCACGAGTGATTTCCATCTCTGCCGGGCAAAGTATCTGGCAAGGAGGCTCGGTATGGAGCCTTACGGGCTTGCCAGCCAGACGTGGCCAGAGATTTTGCGGGTCAATTACCTCTTGCGAGAGGTGTTCGCCTTTGTGAAGGCAGCTATGTAATTTTTTCTTCTTGCCGTGGCGGCAAGCGCTAGTTTGGTTCTGGCAGAAACCTGCCTGTCTGATCATTCGACCCCACGCTTCTTTGCGCAGCTAAGAAGCGTGGGGTCGAAAATGAACCAGCTGGCAGGCTTCTGCCAGAGTAAAGAATTTGACATTTCCCTTTTGTGGGATTAGAATAAAACAAAAAAGGAGTTTTTACTATGAGTGCATCGTGCAGCGGCAACTGCGACAGCTGCGGCGAAAGCTGCTCCAGCCGCAGCCCGGAGAGCCTGCTGGCTCCGGCCAACAAGCTGTCCAATATCAAGCATGTCATCGCCGTCGTCTCCGGCAAGGGCGGCGTGGGAAAATCCACCGTGACCTCCATGATGGCGGTCGCCATGAACAAGCTCGGCTACAAGAC
>CAKUNY010000121.1 GCA_934668605.1 uncultured Oscillospiraceae bacterium
GAGTATCTGCGCCTGCTGACACAGCCGGAGTACAACACGAAGATCGAGATCAAGAGCTGGCTGACCTACACGCAGTACGCCAAGTACTACGAGAAGTTCATCCTGAACGCGGACAGGGCGAACAACGATTACGCCCAGTTTGCGACGTTCTACAAGCACGTGGTCTCCACGACCGTCACGGTCAAGGGCACAAAGGGCATCGAGAACCCGGACAAGCCGTCGACCGACCCAATCCAGGTCAAGAACGTGAAGCTCACGATCGACGGCAAGGGCGCGACGGATGAAGCTACGGGCAAGGTCTTCACCAATGCGGAATATACGTTTAACGGCGAGCACAACGGCGACGGCATCACCGTTGCGGACGTCATGAAGGACTTCTTCTCCAAGACGAAGTATTCCTCCGGCGCAGAGGTCACCGAATACGGCGGCTACATCTATTCGATCACCGACCCGAACGGCGTAACGCTCGAGGCCAATACCGAGGCAAGACCCAACGCAGGTTGGATGTACACCCTCACCGGTGTTGAGTTTGCCGATTCCATCAACAAGGAATTCGTACAGTCGGGCGACGAGATCTATTTCTACTATAGCCTTGACTACCGTCTGGACGATGAGCACAGCGAGGTGTACCAGAAGTACCTGATGCTGGTACAAGACGTCGAGGCGAAGATCAACGCGATCCCGGAAGAGATCACGGACGAGAATGCGGAGAAATTTGAAAAGGCCGTCACCGTTGCGCGCAACGCGTACAACGATCTCGACGGAGCCATCCGCGAAAAGATGCTCGATAAGGACGTCGAGGCGAAGCTCTTTGCGGCAGAGCAGAAGCTGGCCGACTACAAGGCGCCGCAGGACACTGCGAAGGTCGAGGCAGTCAGAGCGTTGATCAATGCCCTTCCGAACGCTTCCAGACTGACGTCGAATGACCGCGAACAGGTCACGACAGCCTACAACGCGTTCCTTGCGCTGACGCAGGAGCAGAAGGCGCAGCTCACCGAGGCCGAGCGCCAGAAGATCAGAGACTGCATGGAAGTCATTCGCTCGCTTCACAGCGACGAAGTGGACGCCGACCGTCTGGCCAAGGTTCTTGCGAACATCGAGGACGTGACCGACGTGAAGCAAACAGAAGCGGGCTACGTCGCCGAGGCGGCCGAAGTTTACAATGGTCTGGGCAAGAGCGCGCAGAAGGCCGCAAAGGCGCTTTACACGCAGCTCAAAACGGCGCAGAAGTCCCTCACCAAGAACCAGAAGGCCGCGGACAAGTTCCGCAGCACGATGGAAAAGAAGCTTCCCGCAGACCCCGCAGCCCTGACGTTCAAGACCATCAAGAACGTAACGGCTGTTGAGACTGCTTACGCCAAGCTCAGCACCGGCACAAAGAGCTTCGTGGTTGACGACTATGCGAAGCTGACGCCGTACATCGAGCAGAAAGCGAAGCTTGAGGCCGGTCAGGAAGCGGGCAACAACGTGATCGCGATGATCAAGGCGCTTCCCAAGGCAAGCAAGATCTCGCTTGACAGTGAGACTGATATCAATGCTGCCCGTACGGCGTATGAAGCGCTGGACGACCTGAAGGGTTCCGTTACGAACCTCAAGACGCTGGAATCCGCAGAAAAGGCACTTGCGGATCTCAAGGAGTTTGAGGACGAAGCAAAGACCGTAAAGGCTCTGATCGAAGCGATTCCGGCAGTCGACGAACTTCGCTACGACCACGACACCAAGAACCTCAAGAGTATCGAGGAGTCGGAAGCGGATGGAACTGCGCTCGATCATAAGCAGATGATCGAGAAGGCAAGAGCCGCCTATGACGCGCTCGCCGCGAAGGGCAAGGTCGCCAAGAGCTGCATCGACAAGGACACGCTCAACACGCTCAAGACCGCCGAGAAGGCCATGAAGAAGCTCGTATCCACGGATACGAAAGACATCAAGGCGGCGGAGAAGGTCGTTCAGAGAATCGCAAAGCTTCCCACGGACGATGAGGCCGACCTGACGCTGGCGAAGAACAAGAAGGCCATCGAGTCTGCGAAGACGGCGTACCTCAAGCTGTCCCCGAACGCGAAGCAGTATGCCGCAGATGACCGCGACGACGTGAACTACGTAGAACGTCTGTATTACTGCTGCGTAGCGGCGGGTATTTCGACTGATGGCATCGAACTGAACCACGAAATTCTCGCGCTCGAGCAGCAGACAGCCGCCTACGAGGCTGCCATCCTCATCGAGCGGGAGGTTCAGGCCGAGGCTGAGGCCGATGAAGCTTCCGTCGAAGAGGAAGAAGCCGACCTCGACGAAGCGGCAAATGCATTCGAGAACATCGACGAATAATCCCTCACGTCCCGGCATTTTCAAATGACAACAGCCCCCGGCGAGCGATCGCCGGGGGCTTTGCGCGAGGTTAAAGCAAAAACCCCGAATTCTGCGTAGGGGCGGACGACCCTGCCGAAAATTCCCCTCATTGCGTAGGGGCGGACGACTCTGTCCGCCCTTGGGAAGTTACGTATTTGCCATAGTTTTCCGTAAAATCGGATTTTTCTGAGGGCGGACAGAGTCGGCCGCCCTCTACGGATACCTTGCAAAACGAGTGGAAGTCTGATATGATAGCAAAGAAAAACCGTCATGACAGAGCAAAGGAGAGAGCATGGCAAACTTTACGAAGCAGGCGATCAAGGCGGCGTTTCTGGAGCTGCTGGACGAAAAGCCGCTGAACAAAATTTCCGTGCGCGACATCGTCGAGCGCTGCGGCATCAACCGCAATTCGTTTTACTATCATTTTCAGGACATTCCGTCGCTGCTGGGAGAGATCATCGTCGAGCGGACGAACGAGCTGATGGCGCAGTATCCGTCGGTCGACAGGATCGAAGAGGCGTTCCGCGCCGTGGTCGACTATGCGCAGAAAAACCGCCGCGCGATCATGCACGTCTATAACTCCGTCAGCCGCGACACGTTCGAGTCCAGCGTCATGAAGCTCTGCGCCTATATGACCGAGCAGTATCTGAAATCTGCCTACCCCGACGCATGCATTTCTCCGGAGGATCGCGAGGTGCTGCACCGGTTCATCAAGTGCCAGCTCTTCGGCCTCGGCATCGACTGGATGCTCGGCGGCATGAAGCCGGACGTGGGCGAACAGATGGCGCGCGTGCTGGAGCTCTACCGGGGCGTGGCGGAGCTGATCCTGGAAAACTGCCGCGCATCGGGAAAGCAGGCGTGACACCTGCCCAATTTTCAGACAAAAAAGGCCGGATGTCTGTCTTTCAGACACCCGGTTTTTGTTGTCCATAGCGGGAAAACGAGCGCTTTGGTATACTGCCTTTTGAAAACAGGAGCTGCGCGGGTGCGCGCGAAAGGGGAGTTTCACATGCGTTCTGTCGCACCGATGAAAACGGCAAAAATTGGATATTTTGTCATATCGATTCTGTTCTGCGTTCTTGGCCTGGTGCTCATCACCTCGCCGGGAACGTCGGTCGTATGGCTGGGAAGGCTGCTTGGCGTCGGCATGATCGTCTTTGGGGCGATCAAGCTGGTCGGCTATTTTTCGCGCGACCTCTTCCGGCTGGCGTTTCAGTATGATCTGGCGTTCGGCATTTTGCTGATCGCGCTCGGCATTGTGACGCTCGCAAGGCCGAACGGAGCCATGAGCTTTCTTTGCATTGTCTTTGGCATTCCCGTTCTGGCGGACGGCCTGTTTAAAATCCAGATCGCGCTTGACGCCAGGCGCTTCGGCATTCACGAGTGGTGGCTGGTTCTGCTGCTGGCGGCGCTTACGTGCGTGATCGGGCTCTTGCTTGTCATCCGGCCGTCGGAGGCTGCGCGGGCGCTGATGGTTCTGATGGGGATTTCCCTGCTTCTCGACGGCATTCTCAACATCTGTGTCGCGTGGTTCTGCGTGAAGATCGTCCGCAACCAGAGGCCGGACGGGCTTGACGAGGAATACGAAGAGCTCAGGGACGAGTGAGGGATAAAGCATGAAGACGATCGAAACATGGTTCCTCTGGCTGATGATCTACAGCATCATCGGCTGGATATATGAGAGCACGATCTGCTCGATCGGCCAGCGAAAGCTCATAAACCGCGGGTTTTTAAACGGCCCATACTGCCCGATCTACGGCACGGGCGCGGTGCTGGTGCTGCTGGTTCTGGGCAGGCTCAAAAATCCCGTGGTGCTTTTCTTCGCGGGCGCGGTTTTAACATGCAGCCTGGAGTATCTGACGTCGTGGCTGATGGAAAAGCTGTTTCACGCAAGATGGTGGGACTACTCAAAACGGAAATTCAACATTGGCGGCAGAGTCTGCCTCATTGGGGCGGTCGTTTTCGGCGCGTTCTCGGTGGTTCTGATCCTGGTTTTGCATCCCGCGATCAAGAGCCTTACCGACCGGCTGACGGACACGGCGCTGAACGTCATTTGCGCGATTTTGTTCGTCGGGATTGTGAGCGATCTCATCGTGACCGTGAAGGGGCTTCTCGGGACGCACGCGGTCTTCGCCGAGTACGCGGTGCTTTTGCAGCAGAAGCGCAGGGAGCTTTCTGAAAAGCTCCGCCTCGGAGCCGAAGAAGGGCGCGAGCGCATCCGCGAACGGGGCTCTGAGGAGCTGGCAAAGCTTCGCGAGGCAGCAGAGCTCGGCGCGGAGGAGCGCGAAAAAATCCGCCGCACAACGGAGGAAGAGCGCGACCGGTTCTACGCCAAGCTTCAGATGCGCCTGAATGCGCAGCAGCGCCGCACGATCAACAGCTTCCCGCAATGGAAGCTCACGCGAAACAACGAGGTGCTCGACGGCCTGCGCGAGGCGATGGAAAAGGCGAAACAGCGCCGCCAATCCGGCAGGGACGACCCAGCGAAAACGCACTGAATTTGCAGAAAAGACGCACAACCGATTGGTTGTGCGTCTTTTGCGCGGGATTTTAGAGGACGCGGATCAGAAGCATGCAGACAGCCGTACCGGCGATGATGCTCAGAAACGTATTGTGCTTCCATTTATGAACGAGTGCCGTGACCGCAACAGCCAGCAGCTGGCATAGGCCGCCCGGGTACCATTCGTCCGGCACGCTCTTGAGGCAGTAGATCACCAGCACCGCCATGATCGCGGGCGGCAGCGCGCGGCTGAGCCGATCGAGCCAGGGCGGCATGGTTTTTTCGCCCGAGAAGGCAAGAAACGGCAGCGCCCGCAGGAAAAACGTGCAGGCAAAGGAAACGAGGATGATAAGCAGAAATCTGCCGGTGCTCATACTGCCGCCTCCTTCTGCCCTGCGAAGACGAGAATCGCCGACGTGATGAGAAGCGCCGGGAGCATAAAGCCGTTTGCGCCGAAGACAGCGAGCATCACGACCGCGACCGAAAGCCCCGCGAGCGCCGGTATATGCTGTTTCGTCTTTTCCCACTGGTCGATGAAGATCGTTACGAACAGCGCCGTCATGCAGAAATCGATGCCCGTCATGTCAAACGGGATGATCTGCCCGAGCACGCCGCCGAGCATGGAGGCCGCCGTCCAGTAAAAATGGCTGAGCACGGCAAGATAGAACATCGTCTCGCGCCGCTCCTCCGGCGCAAGCGCTTCCAGCGTACAGTTGACGGCGTAGGTTTCGTCCGTGAGCGAATGGATCATGTAGAGCTTGCGGCGTCCCATCTTTTTAAAATCGTTCAGAAACGTCAGTGCGTAAAAGCTCTGGCGGCTGTTCATGAAAAGCGCTGTGACGGCGATGGTGAGAATCGACGCGCCGCCTGACAAAAACGTAATGAGCACGAACTGAAACGCGCCCGTGTACACGACCGCGCTCGTGAGCAGGCTCTCCGCCCACCCGAAGCCCGCCTCCTGCATCAGAATGCCATAGGCCATGCCTAAAAACAGGTAGCTGCAAAGAATCGGGACGGACGCCACAAACGCCTTTCGGAAGGCTTCTTTCTTGGGGTTCATGGGGATTGGTTCCTTTCTATAAAGAAGGCCGCCGCATACGCGGCGGCCTTTGCTGGTAAAATGTTTTTGCCGGTAATTTGCACGGACTTCTAAAAAACGCGTAGGGGGCGATGCCTACATCGCCCCAAGGGCACGAACGAATTCGCATTGGATTTCCGTAAAAACGGTGCGTCGCGCCGGGTCGATGTGCTCAATCGACCCCTACGAACAGTACGGGAGTATTAGTGCCGTCTGTGATCGAGCTTTTTGGACAGCAGCATGCCGATGCCCTGGAGGATCTGGACGAGGGCGACGAGCAGGATGACTGTGACCCACATCACGTCCGACTGGTAGCGGTAATAGCCGTAGCGGAT
>CAKUNY010000122.1 GCA_934668605.1 uncultured Oscillospiraceae bacterium
GAGCAGTAAGGAGAGAGAAAGCATGATTGACATTCGATTTTTACGGGAAAATCCCGAGGCAGTCAAGGAGAACATCCGCAAGAAATTTCAGGATGCGAAGCTTCCGCTGGTAGACGAGGTCGTTGACCTCGACCAGAAGCGCCGCGCCGCAATTGCGGAGGTCGAAAGCCTCAAGGCCGCGCGCAACAAGCTGTCCAAGGCCAATGGGCCGCTTTACGGCCAGCTCAAAAAGTGCGAGGATGAAGCCAAACGCGCAGAGCTTCAGGCGCAGATCGACAAGAATAACGCCGCCGTCAAAGCGGACGACGACCGAAGAGCGGAGCTCGACCAGGCGATCTCCCAAATGGACGCGCGCATCCGCGAGATCATGTATGTGATCCCGAATATCATTGACCCGTCCGTTCCCATCGGCCCGGACGACAGCTGCAATGTGGAAGTCGAGCGCTTCGGAGAGCCCGTCGTGCCCGATTTTGAGGTGCCGCACCATGTGGACATCATGGCCTCGTTCAATGGCATTGATAAGGAATCCGCCGGCCGCGTCGCGGGCATGGGCTTTTACTATCTGCTGGGCGATATCGCGCGGCTGCACGAGGCCGTGCTTGCCTACGCGCGCGATTTCATGATCGACGAAAAGGGCTTTACGTACGTCATCCCGCCGTTTATGATGCACGGAGACGTCGTCAAGGGCGTCATGTCCTTCCCCGAGATGGAAGCGATGATGTACAAGATCGAGGGCGAAGACCTTTACCTCATCGGCACGTCTGAGCACACGATGATCGGCCGCTTTATCGATCAGGTTCTCCCCGAGGGCCAGCTTCCCCTGACGCTCACGTCGTATTCCCCTTGCTTCCGCAAGGAGGTCGGCAGCCACGGCCTGGAGGAGCGCGGCGTGTACCGCATCCACCAGTTCGAAAAGCAGGAGATGATCGTCGTCTGCAAGCCCGAGGAATCGATGGACTGGTACAACAAGCTGTGGAAAAACTCTGTCGAGCTGTTCCGCAACCTGGAAATTCCGGTTCGGCAGCTCGAGTGCTGCTCGGGTGATCTGGCTGACCTCAAGGTCAAGTCCTGTGACATCGAAGCATGGAGCCCCCGCCAGCAGAAGTATTTCGAGGTCTGCTCGTGCTCGAACCTGGGCGACGCGCAGTCGAGACGCCTCGGTATCCGCGTCAAGGGCGAAGACGGCAAGACGTATCTGCCGCATACCCTCAACAATACCTGCGTCGCGCCCCCCAGAATGCTCATCGCGTTCCTGGAAAATCACCTGCAAAAAGACGGCACCGTCACCATCCCCAAGGTCTTGCAGCCGTATATGGGCGGCAAGGAAGTTTTGGTGCCCAAGAAGTAAAAGAACACACCGCGCCGAAAGAAATGCGTAGGGGGCGATGCCCACATCGCCCCAGCAAAATGCATTTCCGAAACGTGGAAATCTCCGGCGAAGTCGATCGTACCCAACGGGGCGATGTAGGCATCGCCCCCTACAACCTTCCCGGGGAGAATACAGAAATTCGGTAAAGGCGTTTTGGAAAAGAAGAAGAGAGGAGTCTGACCATGAAAAAATTCTTTGCAGAATTCAAGGAATTTATCTCGCGCGGCAACGTCATGGACATGGCCATCGGCGTGATCATCGCGACAGCCTTCGGCAAGATCACAACGAGCCTTGTAAACGACGTATTTATGCCGCTCATCGGCTACATCATCGGAGGCGTCGATCTCTCGACGCTCAACATTACCCTGTCTCCCGCCGTTCTCGATGAAGCGGGCGAGGTCGTGAAGGAGGCCGTCGTTATCGGCATCGGCATGTTCCTTACGACCGTCATCGACTTCATCCTCGTGGCCTTCGTGGTCTTCCTTGTCGTCAAGGCCTTCAACGCGGCCAAGCAACGTCTGGAAAAGCCCGCCGAGCCGGAGGAACCCGAAGAACCGGAGCCCACAAAGGAAGAGATTTTGCTCACAGAGATCCGCGACCTTCTCAAAAAGCAGAACTGATCTGCCGTATTTTTCTGCCACAATCAAGAAATTCGACAAATTAGTAAAATTTTAGGATGTAAATGTCGAAAAATGTCCACAAAATCCTGTCTGAAAGACCGGTTTCGGACGTTTTTCGACATTCTTTTTTCTTGCTTTTTTCGGCAAAATCCGATATGATGTGCATACAGAAATTACCGGATTCGTCACAGAGCTGGACGCAGATGCTATTAGAACTACAAGGGAGGGGTTTTGGATGCAAGACGCACCGGACTTCAAGATGGAGCTGTTTAATTCGTTTTCCCAGCCGGTTCTGTTTCTACAGGACGGAAAGGTCGCCTACGCAAACCACGCCGCAGCCGCCTGCGGCATTGACGCGTCGCAGGAGCAGGCAAAGGTCGTAGAGCAGGCAGACGACGGCGTGCAGCTGCGTCTGGGCAATATTCTCGCACCCGCGCAGAGCTACGAGTATCTGGGCGGCACACTCTACATCGCCGATGAAAACTGGGCGGGCGCGCACATCTCGCCGGATACGCTTTTAAACGTCGCACAGGCCATGCGCACGCCGCTGACGGATGTGTTTTCCGTGTCCGATTCGCTGTTTTCCGCGCTCGAGGAAATGGAAGACCCCAACATCAGCCGTTCTATGGCGCGGCTCAACAAGAGCTTTTATCAGCTGCTGCGGCTCATGTGCGACCTGACGGAAATGCCCGCCGCGATGGACGGGCAGATCCCCGTGCGGCTGGAAAAGATGGAGCTGCGCGCATTTTTACAGGAGCTTTTCGTCATGGCAGAGTCCCTCTGCCAGACCTGCGGGCACACGCTTTTGTTAAAGCTCCCCGATAAGACCGTGCATGTCTGGGCAGACCGGAGCAGGCTTACGCGCGCGATCTACAATCTGTTGGCAAACGCTGTGCGTCACGCGAAGGAGCCCTCGGAAATCATGCTTTCTCTTCATCGCGCGAGCACCGTTGCCATTCTGGAGATCCACGACCCGGCAGCGCCCGGCGACCGGATCTGCGGTACGCTTCAGCTCACCGAAGAGCAGCGGCTCATGCAGGCCATCGACGCAGACGCAGGCTTCGGCTTTGCGATCGCCCGGGCGGTCGCAAGAGCGCATGGAGGAACGCTCATTGTCGGCGAGGCGGAAGACGGCGGCACAACGGCGGCCTTCTCGATCACGCTGCGCGCGCCCGATAAAAAGACGCAGGAGCTCCACGCGTCCAAGGCCAGATTTGATTATACCGGCGGCATCAGCCAGGAGCTGATCGAAATGTCCGACGTTCTGCCGGCGGAGGTCTTCGACTCCATCAACGTCAATTGAATGCGATAGAACATGCAGCCTTGCGGGGGCAATGCTCCCACGAGGCTGCATATTTTTTCTGTTTATCAGGCGTTATCCCGCAGATGCCTGCGGAAGAACATGATCTGGAAGGGGATGCAGATGAAAAACGTCAGAAGGTCGGACGCGGGCTGGGTCATCTGGACGCCCTGAAGTCCCAGAAAATGCGGCAGGATGAAAATCAGCGGCAGATAGCAGATGCCCTGACGAAGGGACGCCAGCACCGTCGCCGGGAGCTTGAAGCCGAGGCACTGATAGAGCTGGTTGACAAACGTCGAGTACGCCATGAACGGCATGACCGCGCAGGCATATAAAAGCGCAGCGCACCCGATGGTGATGACCTGCTCGTCATTTCGGAACCAGCCGATGATATTCCCGGCAAATGCGGCAATGATCCCCGCGGCCAGAATGCAGATCACGGTTCCGAGCTTCGTTGCGAAGAGGAAGGCCTCGCGGGTGCGCTTCCGGTCGCCCGCGCCGTAATTGTAGCCCGCGACGGGCTGGAAGCCCTGCCCGATGCCGATCATAATGTTGCGGACGAGAAGGTAAATTTTATTGGAGATCGTGAGCGCCGCGACGGCAGCGTCCCCGTAAATTGCGCCCTGAATGTTCATAAGCGCCGAGGCAAGGCTCGCCATGCCCTGCCGGGCAATGGTCGGGAAGCCCACGGCGATGATCTGCACATAGTCGCGCGGATGGCGGCTGACATATTTCGGCCGCAGATGCACAATGCTTCTGCCGCGCAAAAACGCAACGCTGAGGATCACAAGGCTCACGCACTGGCTCGCAACCGTCGCAATGGCCGCGCCCGCCGTTCCCAGATCGAAGCTAAAAATGAGCAGCGGATCGAGCGCGATGTTGATGAGCCCACCCGAGCACAGGCCGATCATGGAAAAGAGCGCCGCGCCCTCGGCTCTTAAAATGCAGTTGAGAATGAACGAGCAGCACATGATGGGAGCGCCCATGAGGATGATCCGTCCATACGCGCACGCATGCGGAAGCATCGTCTCGGTCGCGCCGAGCGCGCGCATGAGGGGCTCTAAGAAAAGAAGCCCAAAGACGAGCATCAGAAGGCCGCCCACGAACTCGGCCAAAAAGCCGCTTGACGCGTAGCCGTTCGCGTCCTTGTCCTTCTTTTCGCCCAAACGCAGGCTGATCAGGCTACTCGCGCCCATCGCCACACCGAAGCCGTAGGCCTGGATGATGGACGAGAGCGAAAACACCACGCCGACGGCAGCCGACGCGCTGGTCGAGATCTGCGAGACGAAGTAGGTGTCGGCGGTATTGTAGATGATGGAGATGAGCTGACTTGCGACCGTCGGCGCGGCAAGGGATAAAACCAGCTTTGGAATTGGCGTTTGCAGCATTTTGCGGTGCTGTTCCTCGCTGGTGAGCGTTCGTGCGATGTGATGCTCGTGCAAGAGATCAAGCCTCCTTTTCAAAATCCATATGCCCGCAGCCAAAATCCGACAGGCACGGGCGCACAAAAGCCGGAAACGGAAGGTTTCCGTTCCCGGTCGGTGGGCTGCTATACGCCGGTCAGGCGATGAAGAACCGTCTGCTGGTCGCGCTCGATCTGCGCGGTGAGCTCCGGAAGAGACGAAAAATGCTGCTCCGGACGCACCTGAAACAAAAGCTCCAGCCGCAGAAACTTTCCGTAGAGATTTCCCGAGAAGCCCAGAAGCGACGCTTCGGCCACCGGGCGCGGCAGCTCATGCACCGTCGGGTGTACGCCGAGGTTCACTGCCGTGGGATACCTTCCGAGCTCGCCCGCGTCCGCCCAGCCGCCGTAGACCCCGAAGGCCGGGACAAGAAGGGAAGCATCCAATGCGAGATTTGCCGTCGGAAGGCCCAACGTGCGCCCCCGGCTGTCTCCATGCTGCACAATGCCGGATATGATGTGCCCGTGCCCCAGAAAGCGCACGGCCTCTTCCATCCGGCCCTCTTTCAAAAGCCTGCGAAGATAGGTTGAGCTCACGGTCACGCCGTCCAGCTTCACTTCCCCGATCACATCGCAGCCAAGGCCGAGCGCGCGGCACTTTTCTGTGAGCCGTTCGGCGTTTCCAAATCCGCGCGCGCCGAAATGATAGTCGTGCCCACAGACCAGGTGACACGCATGGAGCTCGCGGACGAGGTAATCCTCCACAAAGGCCTCCCAGTCCATGTTCATCATGTCCCTGTCAAAATGGCAAAAGATCACGTCTTCGATTCCATAGAGCGACTGCATCAGGTGCTTTCGCTCGTCCATGGTGTTCAGAAGCTCCGTCGGCGTTCCGAACACGAGCGTGTCCGGGTGCGTGTCGAAGCTCATGGCCGCGGGAATTGCGCCGAGCGCTTTTGCCCGTTCGCATGTTTTTTTCAGCAGCGCGCCATGGCCGATGTGGACCCCATCGAAAAAGCCCAGCGCGATAACACGTCGTTCGTTCAAGCTTTTGTTACCTCAAAAAAGCTCTTGACTGTAGTGAGAACTGTGTTCTCAACCTTGCCCAAGAGCAGAAATTCTCCTGTGATGCTGTAGACCCGGTACGTGCCAGGGGCAAAGTGCCAATCTTTCACCTGCGCGCCGTTGCGCAGCTTTTCCGCCTGTCCGAGCTCGACGATGAGCGGCGGGTATTCGGCAAAAAGCGCGTCGACGGGCATTAAAAGCGCCTGCGGGTCGTTTTCCTTCGTGAATTCCAGAAGCTGCTCAATGGTAATGGCTTGCCCGAGGGTAAACATCCCGGCCTTCGTTCGCCGAAGAGACGACATACACGCGCCGCAGCCGAGCGCCCGGCCAATGTCATGGCAGAGCGTGCGGACATATGTCCCCTTCGAGCAGCGCACGCGGATCGTATAGTCGGAGTCTTCGCCGCCTAAGAGCTCCAGCTCGAAAATTGTAATCCGCCGGGGCGTTCGCGCGACCTCTTTTCCCTTGCG
>CAKUNY010000123.1 GCA_934668605.1 uncultured Oscillospiraceae bacterium
TTCTTGACGGATTCCTCGGTGCGCAGGAGTTTGAGAACCTTAAAAAGAGCTTCGGAGTTTGATACTTACGGATATTTCCCTGCTGCGGCACAGAATATAGTACTGCGGCGGGGATTTTTACACATGTAATTTTTTTGTGACACGTTTTTGTGAAATTTAGAATATATTATTAAATCAATTGACAATCCGTGCCGAAACGTGGTATAATTAACAGCGTGGTAATATTTACCAAAATATAAAACACAAAAGGACGGATATAAAATGAAGAAAATAGCTACTATAGCACTCGCATCTGCAATGGCTTTTTCAGCGGCATCGGTCATTCCTCAGGAGCTTTTGGGAAATGAAAGCCTGTTTGGCTTTAATGTATCTGCGGCAGAGACCATAAAAAGCGGCACCTGCGGAACAAATGCGGCGTGGACGCTTTATTCCGA
Source organism: uncultured Oscillospiraceae bacterium (assembly GCA_934668605.1). Classification (GTDB taxonomy): domain Bacteria; phylum Bacillota; class Clostridia; order Oscillospirales; family Oscillospiraceae; genus CAG-170. Next base: position 435 of record CAKUNY010000123.1, read on the forward strand.
CGGAACACTCAGCATAAGCGGCAGGGGCGCAATGGACGATTACTCAAAATCATCAGATCAGCCCTGGTACAGAGCTGCAGGCTCAATATCAGATGACCCCTTTATAACAAGGGTAGTTGTAGGCGCAGGCATTACCCATATCGGTTCATATGCCTTTTCGGACAACACAAAGCTTGAAGCTGCCGATATTGCTCAGCAGTCTGTTCTGACTATCGGAAGAAATGCTTTTGATGGCTGTACAGCTCTTGGAAATGTGACGCTTCCTCCGAGACTTACTACAATTGAGTATCGTGCATTTTACAACTGCACATCAATGACCGATCTGGTTATACCTGACAGCGTTTCATATGTAGGTATGAATGTATTTGCAAGCTGTTCGGGTCTTAAAAATATTACTATACCTGTTGTTGATGTTAATTATGATTGTCGCGGTTATACAAGTGATATGGCATTTTACCAAACAAACATTGAAACTTGTACACTGACGGGAAACGGAGCTATGAGTGGAAGTGAATATTCTCCTTTACAGAATACTAACATTATAACTCTTATAGTTTCAGATACAATAACATCATTGTATCCTGCAACGCCCTCTTTGGCATCAAATATGCAGTCAATGCCTGCGGCTCTGCACATAAAAAGAAATGTATCTGCGTAGCCGTTGCATACAATGGTATCATAAAGGAAGTAGCCTGCTATAGTCTGATTGGACCAGAGACCTGAATAGTCATTTGCTCCGATATCAGCAGCGCCGTCATCGTCATATGAGCACTTATCGCACATTACCCTTACGATGTACTGTTCCTTGTATATCTCATCGACACTGCCCGAAAGATACTCGATATGCTTGTCCATCTCGCCTGCAACAGCGTTAATAACGGTATTTCTTGCGGAAGCGGTGCTGAATTGGTCGTAAATGGATATCCAGAACTCGCTGCCGTCATAGCTGTAGCTCTCCAAAAAGAAAAACTGCGGATTATCGTTGACAAACGCCCAGAATACCTTATCAGCGGTGCCGGAGTCATAGCCGTTTACATCAAAATAGCCTGCCCAAGAGTATTTTTCGTCGTTATAAGAGCCTGAATACTGATAATCGCCTGTGTAGTAAAGTATATGCTCACCTGCATCATACAGATATTCATACAGCTCTTTTTCACTGCTGTTCAGCTGATCGTACACATAGCTTTTAGTGTAGTCATGGTAAAAATAATCCGATGCCGAAGCGTTGAGCCTTATCGTTCCGCCCGACTCTTCATTCTCAGCCCCTGCTTCATCAAAGGACATAGCATTTGCCTTAGCCTCATCAGAAACCTCATGCATGGGTATCCTAACGCTGTCTCCCGTGCGGTACTCATTTTCAGCCGAACCGCTGTTGAACCTGCGGGGAGCTGTAAAGCCCACGTCCTCAGCCTTGCCGTCCACTGTTATTTTCGGAACGGAGACCGAAACAGGGCTTGCGGAGCCGGCTGCGGGCACGGTACACTTAATTGGGGAATTTCTCTGACATTAATTATATCATATTAAGGCATAAATTGTCAATCATTTTACCAAAATATTTTAACTTGACAAAAAAAATCTGCCGCAGCACAATATGCTGTGCTGCGGCAGGGAAAATTTATTGTAAGCCTTATACGTTAAAGCCTGCCTTAAGATTAGCAAACTCCTGCGAGCCGAGGAAGCCATTGAGGACGTCCTCTCTTGAAGCGCCGTCTGCCATTTCGTTCAGCCAGTCTGCACGTCCCTCTGCGTCAGCCTCTCTGTCAAAGAATGTGCGGTAAAGAACGTCAACGTAATTCTCGTCGGGAAGCTCCTTGTTCACAAACTCGGGGGAGAAGATGAAGCCGTAGGCTATCTTTTCGGCAGTAGCCGCACCTGTGAGATAGTCGTTTGTCCAGTCGTTGAGACCCTTTACATCATAAGCTCTGTCAAGTGCCTTGGTGTACATTCTGGAAACGAATGCGGTGAGGTCGGAGTTCTGGTCACGGGGTTCGGTGGACTCATATGTGCCTGCGGTGATGCCGTAGCTGCCGCAAAGGTTATTAAATTCCTGTGAGCCTGCAAAGCTGTTCAGGATATAGCCATAGGAGCAGCCGCTGTCAAGAGTGCTTACCCATTCAGCCTTTCCTGCCTCGTCTGCCTCTCTGTCAAGGAGAGTGCGGTACATTCTGTCGATAAATTCGCTGTTTGAGAGGTTCTGGTTTGCAAGCTCCTCGCTGAGTACAAAGCCCGAAGCCACATCAGCGGCGGGTCTGCCGTTTTTAAGGTCTGCTATCCATTCAGCCTTGCCCTTTTCATCTGAGGGTCTGCCGAGGAGAGTTGTATAAAGTCGCTCTGCAAAATCGGCTATGGGGTCTGTTTCGGGCTGGTCGGGGTCTGCGGGCTTAAGGGTTGCGGTCAGTGTAAAGGTCTCACTGATACCGTTGCCGCAGTCATAGGTGTAGGTGATAGTATTTGCCGTAAAGCCTGTGAGAACGCCGTTTTCGCATACCGCACCCTGCCAGTTCGATGCCTTGGAGCTGTCGAAGCCTGCGGGGAGATTTGCAAGGTCATAGGTCTTGGTGACCTCACCGATGTCAAAGCTGTTGCCTGCTAAATAGGTGCTTGTGAGAGCGGTGTTATTGCTCAGGTCAAGGCTTGTGAGACGGTTGTCGTTGCAGCCCAATATTGTAAGAGCGGTATTTTGGCTCAAATTAAGGCTTGCGAGCAAATTTTCGGAGCACTCCAGCCATGTAAGAGCGGTATTTTTGCTTACGTCAAGCTCTGCTATCTGATTATTGTCGAAGTTCAGTGTTTTAAGCTTGGCGTTATTGCTTACATCAAGAGCTGTAAGCTTATTAGTGTAGCAGTCAAGCCTTATAAGCTCTGTGTTCTTGCTTACGTCAAGCTCTGTGAGCCGGTTGCTGCCGCAGTATAGTTCTTCAAGCTTGGTATTATTGCTTAAATCAAGAGCTGTGAGCTTGTTATTGTAGCAGTTAAGCTTTATAAGCTCTGTATTTTTGCTTATGTCAAGGCTTGTGAGCTGATTATTGGGGAGAGCCAATTCCTTAAGCTTGGTATTTCTGCTGACATCAAGCCTTGTAACCTTGTCATTGGCGCAGTTCAGCAATTCAATATCGGTAAAATACTCTACACCCGTAAGGTCGTAAATGTCCTTGTTGTAGACTTCGATCTTGGTTACCGCAGCGATCTCGTCCTTTGAGAGATATCTGTTTCCGTTGGTATCAAACGTATCGGAAACATACTTTCTGAAAATAGGGTCGGGGAAGTTCTTTTCGTTTATCGCCACATCATCGGCACTTCTGAAAGCACCGATGGACAGGGTGACATTCATTTTATAGTTGTTTCCGCAGTCATAGTTATAGGTCACGGAATTTGCTGTGAAGTTTTTCAGAGCGTTTGCGGCTTCGTCATATTCCGCACCTGACCAGTCGGCTGCATACTGAGCTTCAAAGCCCTCGGGGAGATTTGTCAGGGGATAGGTGTCAATGACCTCAGCTATGGGATATGTCTGGTTGGAAGCGGAAAATGTTTTAAGAGCGGTGCAGTTGTAAACATCAAGGCTTGTGAGCTGATTGTCGAAGCATTTCAATGTTGTAAGCTGGGTGCAGCCGTAAACATCAAGACCTGTGAGCTGATTGTAGGAGCAGTTCAATGCTGTAAGCATATTGAGATTTCTGACGCTGAGGCTTGTGAGCTGATTGTAGGAGCAGTCCAAATTATTAAGATATTTTAAGCCGCTTACATCAAGGCTTGTGAGCTGATTATGATAGCAGTTCAGTTTTTCAAGATCGGTGCAGCCGGTCAGATCAAGACTTGTGAGCTGATTACTTTCGCAGTCCAGGCTTATAAGTCCGGTGCAGTCGCTCAGATCAAGGCTTGTAAGCTTATTGAAGTTGCAGGACAGATTTTGAATTTCCTTGTTCAGCTTAAGGCTTTCGATCTGATTGGAGCCGCAGTACAGTTCAACAAGCTTGGTATTGCTGCTCACGTCAAGGCTTGTGAGGTTATTGTTGTAGCATTTCAGTGTTTTAAGAGCAGCAAAGTACTCAATGCCCTTAAGACTGGAAATGTCCTTATAGGAAACATCGATCTGATCCACACTGTCCATTACGCTTCGGGACAATACGTCGCTTCCGTTAGCAAGCTCCTTTACGTACTGTCTGAAATTGGGGTCGGGGAAGTTAGTCTCGTTTATGGGTACCTCAAAATTGGAGTCCGCCAGTGTAACGTCCATTGTCCTGCCGTTTCCGCAGTCATAGGTATAGGTCACGGTGCCTGTTCTGAAATTATACAGCATATTTGAATCGCTGACATATTCCGCACCTGCCCAGTTCGATGCCCTTGCGGGGTCAAAGCTTCCGGGGAGATCGTCAAGAGCAAAGCTGCCCCCATTGCTTTCTATATAATATGTCTGGTTATAGAGCGAAAAACCTTTTAGTCCGGTGCAGCTGGTCAGATCAAGGCTTGTGAGCTGATTATTGTCGCACCACAGAGCGTTAAGAGCAGTACAGCCGCTTACATAAAGGCTTGTAAGCTTATTATCACGGCACCGCAGAGTTATAAGAGCAGTACTGCCGCTTACATCAAGGCTTGTTAGCCTGTTTTCATCGCAATATATTTCTTCAAGAGATGTACAGCCGCTTATATTGAGAGTTTCGAGCTGATTGTCGTTGCAGCTAAGCTTTGTAAGGGCAGTACTGCCGCTTACATCAAGACTTGTGAGCTGATTTATGTAGCAGTCCAAGTATATAAGAGCAGTGCTTACATTAAGGCTTGTGAGCTGATTTTTGGAGCAGCTCAGATTTGTAAGAGCAGTATTTTTGCTTACGTCAAGCTTTTTGATCTGATTACTGTAGCAGATAAGTTTTGTAAGAGCAGTATTTTTGCTTACGTCAAGGCTTGTGAGTTCATTGCCGTTGCATTCCAGCTGTGTGAGTTCTGTAAAATACTCAATGCCCTTCAGATCAGCAATTCCTTTATTGCTGACATCAATTTTGGTCACTGCGTTTATTTCGTCCTTTGACAATTTACCGCTGTTGTCTGTATCAAGTGTTTTTACATAGGTTCTGAAAGTACTGTCGGGGAAGTTGGCAGTGTTTATCTCCACATCAACGAAATTGTCATAGGAATCAAGGTACAGGGTGACATTCATTGTTCTGCTGTTTCCGCTGCTGTCGTTTCCGCAGTTGTAGGTATAGGTCACGAGCTTGGACGTGAAGTTTTTCAGAGCCTTTGCGGTATCGTCATATTCCGCACCTGTCCAGTTGCTTGCCCTTGTGGGGTCAAAGCTTCCGGGGAGCTCGCTCAGATAATACATACCCTGTACATCGCCTATGGAATAGGTCTGGTTGTCACGGATAAAGTATGATACGGTGCTTTTTGCATCAAGGCTTGTAAGGTGATTGTTGGCGCAGTTCAGCATTGTAAGAGCGGTATTATTGCTCAGATCAAGGCTTGTAAGCTCGTTGTCATTGCAGTGCAATTGTTTAAGTTTAATATTATTGCTTATATCAAGCTTTGAAAGCTGATTTTTGGAGCAGGTCAGAGATATAAGAGAGGTATTATTGCTTACATCAAGGCTTGAAAGCTGATTGTCGTTGCATCTCAGAGTTGAAAGAGCGGTATTACTGCGCACATCAAGCTCTGAGAGCTGATTGTTGTCGCAGAATAATGATGCAAGAGCCTTATTATTGCTTACGTTAAGCTTTATAAGCTGATTTTGGTAGCATTGCAGAGTTGTAAGAGAGGTATTATTGCTTACATCAAGCTCTGTGAG